>VFKC01000019.1 GCA_009885745.1 Actinomycetota bacterium | reverse complement strand
GATTTGTGGCGCGGCAAGGCCGGCACCTGGGGCTTCTTGCATTGTGGTGGTCAAGTCAGCGACAAGTTGGCGTAACTCTTTGTCAAAAGTGACAACTTCTTGGGCAGGGGTGGTCAAGATTGGGTCACCAAATAATCGAATTGGTTTGATTCCCATGTTGCACCTCCTGCTCACTATCTATACCGATAGTTTACCGCCAGATATATGGACCTTGGACTAGATGTCGTATGGGTCAACGCGTACGTTGACTGGGGCGCCTTTTTTGCGGGCGCTTCGACTTGCGGTCGCACCTTTAATTACCGCAACTAATTCCGCGGCTGTTGCCCGTGGGGTGCTTAACAAAATACGCACTTGGCCTTCGCGAGTTGGGACTGGGCCGCGTTTGACCACACCTTCTGGTAACTCTGTACTACTTAATAGGTCATCGATATCTGCACTGGTACCTGTTAAGGCGATTAACCGAACTGCTGGAGGAAGTTGCACTTCGCTGCGCAATTGCATTTCGCGAGTGGCAAAACCAACTGGGTCGTGACGGATTAAGGCTTGGACTTCGACTCGATCTGGTTCGGCCACCACAACGACTTCCCCACCTGGGCGAACGAGTGAAACACACTCCATCCATTTGGCGAAGGTTTCTTCGCTGGCATGTAAATCGGGGCGGGCTAACATCGCGCTGGCATCGAGCAGGATTGCGGCGGCGTAACCATCGGCAGCCATCGGAGTTGCCCCGGATGTTGCCACGATGATTGCTGGTCGGCCATCGACTTCGCGCAAGATGTGATCACCTGATGATGAACGAATTGGAATGCCCGGGAATGCGCGACCGAATTCTTCGGCGGTGCGCTCGGAGCCAACGACACTTGCGCGCAATTGGGTACCTTCACATCTGTTGCAGTTCCAACTGGTGTCTAGATGTCCGCAAAGGTGGCAGGTCGGCGCACTTGATCGGCTGGTGAAAACCAATGGTCCTTGGCATTGCGAGCAAGTCGCTAAGTCACGACATGTTTGACACAGCAATCTGGGTGAGTAACCAGTACGCGCAACTAGTACGAGGACTGGTCCGGTTTTGAGTGCCTCTTTCATAACCTGCATGGCTAAACCTGGGACTCGAGCGCCGCGAGCAGCTGGGTCGCTCTTGAGATATGCATCATCGAATGCGCTGCGAACTCGTGGCGCGGTGTTGCGCTGGTTTTCACGTGAGCGCGAGATGTGGGTAAGCCAAGGTTGCAGTGCGAATGCGTCCGTAGACATTGTTGGGCCGATTAGCACCAACGCAGTTTCTTGCTGGACGCTTCGCAAAACGGCAACATCGCGGGCGTGCCAGTAAGGCGAATGCGGATCGGCAAGAGTTTCATTCCAGTCATCCCAGATGCAGATTGCCGCGAGCTCTGGCATCGGGGTGAAAATCGCAGAACGGGTTCCAACGACAATGCGGGCTGAACCGCGAAGTGCGCTGAGCCAATTTCGGTAGCGAGTTGCGGGGCCATCATCGGCAGTGACAGTGGCAACGGATTGTGCTGGCGCGCCTAATGATGCGAGGCAGGTCTTTACCTGATCAATGGCTGCGCGATCTGGGACCACAATTAAGACTGACTTACCTTTGCTGGCTATAGACATTGCGTAGATGGCCAGCATTTCGGCGGGCTTATCGGCGCCAGTTGTTACTACTGCTCGTGGGGCAAGACCTTGGGTGCTGCGACTTATGAGGGCTTGGGCGCCAACGTATTCATTCCACACCCCGATTGGGATTTCGGGCACTTCGACGCGTTGACCAAAATCAGTTGCTTCAGCACCTGCATGACGATTGGGAATGGCGCTTCGCAAAACATCACTAAGAATCCCGGCTTGACGATTTGCAACTGCGCGCGCGAGTTCAAGGATTTCGGG
>VFKC01000052.1 GCA_009885745.1 Actinomycetota bacterium | reverse complement strand
CTAGCTCGCGGACCATAATCTGGTAAATCGGATCAATGATGTTTGCTTCAATTCTCCGGCGCTGCAAGATACCTAATTGGTCATCTTGCGCCTGGGCGCTTACGCTCAAATTTTCACCTGTTGTTGCCATGAATTTTCTCCCAATTCCCAAAGGTTTTTTCAATCGTAGTATCCATACGGAAAATGGCCATGCCAAGGATTGGCAGCTAATCCCACGAAGCCACCAGTTTTGCCCAATTTCCCTGTAATGGCAGGTATTCGGTACGCTAGCGGGGCGCAGAAATGTGTGTCTGTAAGAAAAGACTGGCCCCCTTGGCACAGTGGTAGCGCACTTCCTTGGTAAGGAAGAGGTCGTCAGTTCGATTCTGACAGGGGGCTCGAATGCCGTGTTTACGCACGGTTTTAAGCCGGGGTAGCTCAGCTTGGTAGAGCAAGCGGCTCATAATCGCTGTGTCGCCGGTTCAAGTCCGGCCCTCGGTACAAAACGTAAGGAAAGATTTCGCACACTGCGAAGTCATAAAACGAAAGGCACGACTGTGGCACGCAACGACGTTCGTCCAAAAATCACTTTGGCATGCGAAGAATGCAAAGACCGTAACTACATCTCCCGCAAGAATCGCCGTAATGACCCAGATCGTCTTGAGATCAAGAAGCATTGCCCAAGATGTAACAAGCACACCACGCACAAGGAAACTCGCTAGTTTCTAACTGCTGTTTTCTAGCATGTGAGGGGTAAATCATGGCCATGAATCAGGACATGATTGGTTTTGCGTATCCTGCATCCGATCCTTACTTGGTCACGCCCGAAGCGATTCGCACTTTTGCGGACGCCATTGGCGACGACAACCCTATTTATCGGGATGTTGAAGTCGCGGTTTCTTTTGGGCACACCAATGTTTGTGCCCCACCAACTTTCCCAATTGTTGTAACTATGGCCGCGATGGAAAAGTCATTTCACGATCCGAAACTCGGGATGGATTTCACTCGAGTAGTTCATAGCGATCAGCGTTTTGAATACCAGCGTCCAATTGCTGTTGGCGACGAGTTAGTTGTCACCACAATTGTTGAGGACATCAAAGCCCTGGGTAACAACAACATGGCAACTTTCCGCACTGAAGTGTCTTCAGGTGGCGAACTGGTTGTGACTGGTTGGTCCAAGTTAGTTGTACGCGGTGATGATGCATGAGTATTGCTCCAGAGCTTTCTACCATTGCTGTTGGTGACGAGTTAGCACAAATCACTCTTTCCTTTACTCGCGCGGATCTAATTGCTTACGCGTATGCATCTGGTGACATGAATCCGATTCACCGTGATGAAGAAACTGCTAAGGCCGTTGGCTTACCTGATGTAATCGCTCATGGCATGTTGACGATGGGTCGGGCAATTCAAGTTGTTACAGATTGGGTTGGCGATCCGACTCAGGTCGTTGATTATTCGGTGCGCATGACTCGTCCAGTCGTGGTGCCAGACACCGAAGAAGGCGTTCTGGTAACTTTCACTGGCAAAGTTGCCGAAGTAAATGATGATCACACTGTTCGTGTTGATCTGACTGCGACTTTTGAGGGCCAGACAGTTTTAGGTCAAGCCCGCGCAACAGTTCGATTCGCTAAATAGGGCTGAACATGACAGCCACACTTGCGCAACTTACAACTCTGCGAATTGGTGGAACGCCATCGTCATTGATCGTCGCTACGAGTGAGCAAGAAATTATTGATGCAGTTTCTAGCGCCGATGCCCAAGGTCGTGAAGTATTTATTCTCGGTGGCGGCAGCAATGTAGTTGTGAGCGATGAATTTTCTGGTGAGGTCATCCAGATTGCGTCAACCGGGATTGCCAATGACACTTCGGCATGTGCTGGTGCTTGGGTCACTGTGCAGGCTGGCCACAGCTGGGACGACTTTGTCGACCACGCAGTGCAAAACGAATGGGTCGGCATTGAGACGCTTTCTGGGATTCCTGGCTCGGTCGGTGCAACTCCGATTCAAAATGTCGGCGCATATGGCCAGCAAGTCAGCGACACTATTGCGCAAGTCCGAGCATGGAATCGCCAGACAAATAGTGTTGACACTTTATTTGTAGGTGGCCTTGACTTTGGATATCGCTCTTCATTATTCAAAGCCAATCCAAAGCGTTGGGTGATTCTGAGCGTCACATTCCAACTTCGGCTTGGCAATCTGTCTGCGCCGATTTCATATCCAGAATTAGCTAAGGCTGTTGGGGTGCAAGTGAGCGAGCGAGCCGACTTAGCCCAAGTCCGAAACGCTGTGCTTAGTTTGCGGGCAGGTAAAGGCATGGTTCTGGATGCCGATGATCATGACACTTGGAGTGTTGGTTCATTCTTCCTAAATCCAATCGTTGCTGCGGCGCCAGCGAATGCACCTAATTGGCCGGCAACTGATGGCTTGGTTAAAGTCAGTGCCGCTTGGCTGATTGAGCAGGCCGGATTTAGTAAAGGCTTTGGCTTAAATGAACGCGTCACGTTGTCGACCAAGCACACGCTGGCAATCACGAATCGTGGCACTGGAACTGCGGCTGATGTTTTGGAATTAGCAACTCATATTCAAGATGGAGTGTTCGCGCATTTTGGAATCAAATTGGATTTCGAACCGCGAATAATTGGCTAAAGATTTCTAGAAATTTGTCAATAGCAATTTCAAATCTGTGGATAAAAAATAATAAAAAAACTTGAAAAAAAGTTAAAAAAACTTCGCAAAATAAGTAAAAATGTTGCAAATATGTCAGACCCAACAGGTACCTTATTTTCATGATCAGAGTATGCGGGGATGGTATTTCTGATCCTCAAAACAGCGCCTCGGGTGCCAGTGCGCCTACGCGTGTTTCAATGCTCGAAATCTGCGAAAACAACTTTGCTGCAACTCGCGCAAATCTTGAAACCTCCTCGACTAGCGAGGCCATTGACGTCTTACAAGAAATTGAAAAACTCCTCGCGTGGACCTACGCTCAACGCCAACATGCGCTCGTAGCAGTTGCGGGCAAAATCAGCCAGAGCGAAACCCGCGGTCCCAACCGACCAGCCATCAGCGATGTGAAGTCTGACGAGGTTGCTTGCGCGCTAAACATCACGGCAAATAATGCCCGTAACTTAGTTGCTAATGCTCGAGTCTTTGTCGGCCAACTTCCGCAGACTCTCAACCTGCTTGCGACTGGCACAATCTCTGAATACAAGGCCCGCATTGTCTGTGAGGGTTTCAGCCACCTATTGACCTTGGCCGAAGTTAAGCCAGCCGATAGTGAAACCATCGCATTGCTTGCCACAAAGTTTCAAAATCGAGTTCTTGGGCGAATTGAAACTAGAACAGCTGCGGATTTGCGCCGATTGGTTCGTCAAACGATTGCTCGCTTAGTGCCAGCGCACTTCGCGCGTAATCATCAGGTGGCAAAGTGCGAGCGTAAGGTTTTCTTAAGCCCTGCTCCTGATGGCATGGCCTACTTCAATGCCTTTGTCACCGAACTCGAAGCTGCGCGGATGATGAATGTGTTGGAGAAGATTGCCCGCGACCCACATTTGATGCCAGGTGCCGAAACTGATTCAACTGATTTACCAAACAAGATGGCTGACATCTTGGTGGGCTTAGTCACTGGGGACATCGGCGCTACTGACGATCGTCTTAACGAGTTGGCTCAAGTTCAAGTTGTTGTGTCTTTGGAGACTTTGTTGGGTGCTAGTGAAAACCCCGGCGAGATTGTTGAAACTGGCGGTTTACTAAGTGCCGCGGGTGTTCGCGAACTTGCCACCACTTCACGGCTTCGCAGATTAATTGTTGATCCAACAGATGGTCGCCTCTTGGAGTTTGGTCGCACAACTTATCGACCACCGCAACCATTACGCGACAAAATCATTGCCCGAGATCGACATTGTCGAGCACCCGGATGTAATCGGCCAGCTATTCGCTGTGATTTAGATCATCGAATTGCTTGGCAAGATGATGGTCACACTGGCGAAAGTAATTTGTTCGCACTTTGTCGAAGGCATCACATTTTGAAAACTGTGCATGGTCACCGATATCGAACTGATTCGAAAGCCAATGTCATTTGGCAAACACCAAGTGGTCGTGAATATGAAACTTCACCGCCACCAGTCTTACTAGATTCGAAACCGGCGTTACTAGATTCGAAACCGGCCTTACTCGATCCTGCACCTTTTTAATCAACTCGCTTATGGGGG
>VFKC01000118.1 GCA_009885745.1 Actinomycetota bacterium | reverse complement strand
CGGTTTGGACCAGAGCCAAGAATGATGACTGCGGGGTTTGTGCGCGGGGCGACTTCGGATTCTTGATCGTAAGAGGAATAGTGATACGGAGTTGTTGCCGCAAATTCCGCCGCACAGGTATCAACCGTCTTGAACACTGGGCGCACATCAAGTGTGTGCCGGATACTGCGCACTTCAGCTTCGCTAATGCCGCGGATGCCAGCAATCTGCGCATCCGAGAATCCGTGACGCTTAGCCGCATTCAGGCTGTCGCGATCTAGGGTTTTTGCCGCGCTAAGTTCGCGAGCGACTTCACCAAGTAACACAATCTGGTCAAGGAACCATGGGTCAATCTTGGTTGCCGCAAAGACCTGCTCGATAGTTGCGCCAGCCCAAAGTGCTAGTTGCACCTCGTTTAGCCGGCCATCATGTGGAACCTTCATCGCTTCTAGAAGTTCTGGAATGTTGATTTGGGCTGGCTCAAGGGTCCAGTCAAAGATTGCTTCTTTACGTTCGATTGAACGCAATGCCTTTTGCAAACTTTCAGTGAAGTTACGGCCAATGGCCATCGCCTCGCCGACAGATTTCATCGTCGTGGTTAAAGTTGCATCTGCATTTGGGAACTTTTCAAAGGCAAAACGCGGAACCTTTACAACCACATAATCCAAAGTTGGTTCAAAGGATGCTGGCGTTTCCTTTGTGATGTCATTAGGGATCTCATCAAGGGTGTAACCAATTGCCAAACGCGCGGCAATTTTCGCAATTGGGAAACCAGTTGCCTTACTTGCAAGTGCGGATGAACGCGAAACACGAGGGTTCATTTCAATGACGATGATTCGACCATCAACCGGGTTAACTGCGAACTGAATGTTGCACCCACCAGTATCAACGCCTACTGCGCGGATGATTTCGATGCCGATGTCACGAAGTTTTTGGAATTCGCGATCAGTAAGAGTCATTGATGGCGCAACCGTGATTGAGTCACCGGTATGAACGCCCATTGGGTCAATGTTTTCGATGGAACAAACAACCACAACATTGTCTTTGTGATCGCGCATCAATTCGAGTTCGTATTCTTTCCACCCGATGATGGATTCTTCCAAAAGAATTTCAGTGGTTGGACTAGCTTGAAGACCAAGGCTAGCGATTCGAATCAAATCTGCTTCGTCATAGGCGATACCTGATCCGGCGCCACCCATTGTGAATGACGGGCGCACGACAACGGGGTAACCAAGTTGACCAGCACCGGCAAGACATTCATCCAATGTGTGACAAATAACAGACAAAGCACTTTCGGCACCGATGTCTGCCACAATCGTGCGGAAGATCTCTCGGTTTTCTCCGCGTTCAATCGCATCCACATTTGCGCCAATAAGTTCTACGTTGAACTTCTCTAGCACTCCGTTGTGGTGTAACGACATCGCAGTATTAAGCGCAGTCTGACCACCAAGAGTTGGTAGCAACGCATCTGGGCGTTCACGTTCGATGATGCTAGCGACTACCTCTGGGGTGATTGGCTCGATGTAAGTGGCATCGGCAAATTCTGGATCGGTCATGATTGTGGCTGGATTGCTGTTCACCAAAATAACGCGCAGGCCTTCGGCCTTAAGGATTCGGCAAGCCTGGGTGCCTGAATAATCGAATTCACAAGCCTGACCAATAACAATTGGGCCAGACCCAATAACCATGACTGACTTGATGTCTGTGCGACGTGGCATTAGCGCGAGGCCTCCATTAGTTCAACGAAACGATCAAATAAATAAGCAGAATCATGCGGGCCGGCCGCTGCTTCGGGGTGGTACTGAACACTAAATGCTAGGCGATCTAGGCATTCCAAACCCTCGACAACATCATCGTTAAGGCACACATGGCTTACTCGTACGCGCCCAAATGGTGTATCGGAGTCGCGGTCAAGCGGTGCATCAACAGCGAAGCCATGATTGTGCGCAGTGACTTCGACCTTGCCGGTCTTGCGGTCCATAACTGGCTGGTTGATTCCACGGTGACCGTAACGCAATTTGTAGGTGTCGAACCCAAGGGCTCTACCCAAGATTTGGTTACCGAGCAGATTCCAAAGAGTGGTCGGTTGGCACTAAGTG
>VFKC01000126.1 GCA_009885745.1 Actinomycetota bacterium | reverse complement strand
GAAAAAGATTTGTCTTGGCTGACCCAAAATGATGTGACAACAATTGTGTCCATCGCAGGCGGATCTGTTGATGAGTTCCGCGAACTCGCGATCAGATTGCGTGATGTGCCAGGTATTGCTGGGCTTGAAGTCAACATCTCTTGTCCGAATGTGGAAAGCAGGGGACAGGTCTTTGCCTGCAACCCAGTTTCAGCCGGGGATGTAATCCGCGCAGTTCGCCAAGAATGGACCAGTCCTGCGCCAATCTTGGCCAAACTAAGTCCAGATGTGACCGACATAGTTTCAATCGCGCACAGTGTCGTCGAAGCTGGTGTCGATGGCATTTCGATGATCAATACTTTGCTTGGCATGGTTATTGATGTCGATAACATGCGACCGTTACTTGGTGGCAAGACTGGTGGCCTATCAGGGCCAGCAATTCGCCCAGTTGCAGTGCGAGCCGTGTATCAAGTCCATGCTGCTTTACCTGAAGTGCCGATTTTGGGTATGGGCGGAATCCGCACTGGACATGACGCGCTTGAATTCATCGCCGCTGGTGCCAGCGCGGTCAGCATCGGAACGGTTGTCTTTGGTGATCCAGGTGCGCCTTGGCGTATCGCGCGCGAACTAGGCGATGAACTATCTTCTCGAGGTTATGAAAGTCTGCGCGAAGTTATTGGCGCAGCACACGAAGGAAGGCAAGTCTGATGACCAAAGCCCCAATTGCAGTGGCTCTTGATGCGCCAGATTTAGCAACTGCCCGACAGTGGGCTAGTGCAGTAAGTCCGTATGTTTCGGTGGTGAAGGTCGGTCTTGAAGTTTTCCTTCGCGATGGTCACGACGCTGTGCATGTGGCCCGCGAGGCATCCGATTGCGACATTTTCCTTGACCTCAAATTACATGACATCCCCGCAACTGTTGCTGGTGCTGCTCGCAGTATCGCGAACTTGTCACCCAAGTATTTAACGGTCCATGCATCAGGTGGCGCAGACATGATTGCTGCTGCGGTTCAGGCGTTACCTGATACTCATGTGACTGCAGTTACGATTTTGACTTCGCTTAATCAACAGCAACTAACTGAAATGTCATTTTCGGGCAACGCCCAAGACATAGTTCGTCGCCTTGCTGCAATTGCGGTAAATGCAGGTGCACGAGCAATTGTTTGTTCGCCGCAAGAAGTGGCCGCTGTGCGTAGCGAAGTTGGTGCTGGAATTACTTTGATCACCCCCGGTGTTCGACCAGTGGGCGCTGATGCTGGCGACCAACAACGCATTGCCACTCCGCAGCAGGCACTTGCTGATGGGGCAGACATCCTGGTCATCGGTCGTCCGATTACGGGTGCTCCAGATTTGGCAGTTGCTGCTCGGGAAATTGCCGCTTCGATTAATCCGTCGGTGTAGTTGTTTAACATGGACTTATCAACCAATAACTTCCAAAGGCTCAGCGTATGACTGCACATCTAGTTGTTTTATCCGGACCTAGTGGCGTTGGTAAATCCTCAGTGATTGCCGAGGCGCTAAAGGATTTACCCACCACTTGGTTATCGGTGTCTGTGACAACTCGCGATCCACGACCTGGTGAAGTTGATGGCCAAACATATTTTTATGTAACCCAAGAGCGTTTTGATCAGATGATTGCGCAAAACGAACTGCTCGAGTGGGCTGAATATGCGGGTAATCGCTATGGCACTCCACGCGATCAAGTTGCTGAAAGAGTGGCCAATAACATCCCAGTTTTGTTGGAAATTGAAGTCCAAGGAGCGATGCAGGTTCGTAAATCGATGCCCGAAGCAATCCTTGTGTTTGTCCAACCACCGACTTGGGAAGACCTAGAAGCGCGCCTAACGGGCCGTGGCACCGAATCGGATGAGCAAGTTTTGACCAGATTGCGCATGGCTTTGCAGGAAATGGAGGCGGCTAAGGACTTTGACCACGTCATAGTCAATGACGATGTCGCGCAGGCCGCTCATGAGTTGGTATCATATTTAAGTTGAGTTTCTTACTTAATGCATTATTCGTATACAAAATCAAGGAGTCCTAATGACTACAGCCGCACCAGAGGGTATTACTAATCCTCCGATCGATGATCTACTAGCTGTTGCTGACTCCAAGTACGCACTAGTGATCTACGCAGCCAAGCGTGCGCGTCAGATCAATGCTTACTACTCACAACTTGGTGAAGGCCTACTTGAGTATGTTGGTCCACTTGTGGAATCAGGCGCTCAGGAAAAGCCACTTTCAATCGCACTTCGCGAAATCAACGAAGGCAAATTGACTATCGAACCTGAGACTGCTTCCTAGTCTCTATTCACGGCATCTTTAGAGTTAGCCGATTATCTTGAGCGATAAAAAACAACCCTTGAACATCGTCCTTGGCGTGGGCGGCGGCATTGCTGCATATAAAAGTGCATCCCTTTTGCGATTGCTAAAAGAACAAGGTCATGATGTTCATGTGGTGCCGACGCGTTCTGCCCTCCACTTTGTTGGTACCGCCACTTGGGAAGCACTTTCTGGACATTCAGTCAGCGCCGAAGTTTGGGATGATGTCGCTGAAGTTCCGCACGTTCGAATTGGGCAATCTGCTGACTTAGTAATTGTTGCTCCGGCAACTGCTGATTTGTTATCGCGCGCAGCTCAGGGTGCTGCTAATGATTTACTCACCAATGTCATGTTGACTGCACAGTGTCCAATTGTTTTGGCCCCAGCGATGCATACCGAGATGTGGTTGAACGCTGCGACCCAAGCCAATGTCGCCACATTGCGTTCGCGCGGTGTGATTGTGATTGATCCTGCAGTTGGACGATTAACTGGCGCTGATTCTGGCGCAGGCCGTTTACCCGAGGTTGAACAAATCGCGCAGATCGCTCTGGCGCAGGTCGTGAAGCATCCTCAAGATTTAGCCGGTAAGCATGTGTTGGTATCTGCCGGCGGCACTAGAGAGTATCTCGATCCTGTTCGCTTCTTAGGTAATCGTTCAAGCGGGAAGCAGGGGATTGCGCTAGCCCAAGCGGCTCGTGATCGTGGCGCAAAGGTGACTTTAGTTTGCGCAAATGTGTCTTTACCAACGCCGCATGGTGTTGACGTTAGGCATGTTGAAACTGGCGAACAATTGCGCGAATCAATCTTCTTGCTAGCTGATGACGCTGATGTAATTGTGATGGCCGCTGCCGTTGCCGACTTTGCTCCAGTAACTGTTTCTGAAACTAAGTTGAAGAAAGTTGCCGGTCAAGAAGAAGTCACCTTGATCCTTCGACCGACTGTTGACATCTTGGCCACATTGTCTTCAACCAAAAAACCTGGTCAGGTCATTGTTGGTTTTGCAGCCGAGACCGGTGATGGCAACGGTTCAGTTCTTGAGCACGCTCAGGCCAAACTCGTTTCCAAAGGTTGCGACATCTTGGTTGTCAACCAAGTTGGCAATGGCTTAGGTTTTGGCACCGATGACAATGAAGTGACCATCTTGATCCGCGAACCGCAAGCTGTAGTAACTGTGGCGCGAAACCCGAAGTTAGTTATTGCACATGCTGTGCTCGATGCAGTTATTCCGAGATAGTGAAAGTAACTGGATATTCCAACGTTTCGCCTGCATCACCGATTGCGCGCAGAGCAAATCGGTGATTTCCAACCGCCAAGTTTCGAATCTCAAAGTAATTAATGCCTGTGGACACAGGGATATGCCATAATCGGCGGGTTTGAATTAGTGTGCAAGAAACCTTAAAACCGATTGTTTTTGTTTGCCATTAGAAAGAAGCGCACAAACCATGTCGTCTTTTCCTAGAAACGGTCCAAAATACAATAAACATTGGCACATGTTGCTCTCCGATAGTTCAGTTCACTAGGGCACCAATCTTATAATTCGGCAGTTTTTAGCCCAAGCCCGCGACGGAGAACCATGATCGCGACTCCAGAGTCCCGCCGGTCACAAAGGGCTGATAATTCAACAGAATATTGCGCTCCCAACTGTCTGTAACCAACACAAAATGGGGCTTTGGAGATTACTTGCCTTATTAGATTTATGGTTCAGAGAGGTTGAGCGAGTGCAATCCGTGAGCACTCGTTGGAACTCATCAAAGCCAAAATAATATTGTGTCAAAGAGTCTCAAACAACTGCGTAAAATT
>VFKC01000025.1 GCA_009885745.1 Actinomycetota bacterium | reverse complement strand
TGCGGCTAATCGAGTAAGGTCCTTGCGTTTTGCTCCAAGATTTTTCTTCAAGTTTTGATTGTGAGATCGAATCGCCAGTATTGTCCCCAGTGCGATGACAACCAGCACAGTAGTGAGCATGCGATTGCCAAACTCAATCCATTTATGCCAAGCCTGGGTCTGCTCTGATGTTGGAGCTATTGAGCCTGCAACACACTCGGGCCAAGTCGGACAGCCCAACCCAGAGGAGGTAAGCCGCACAATCGCTCCGGTGACCACAATGGCGCTCTGAGCAACTACATTTGCCCTTAAAACACGCAAATGCCATCTTTTGGGGGAATTAATCACGCTTCTAGCCTAGGCGATTAGCCGAAAAACGCCTGATTTAGCCCCCAACGTGCAATTTGCTCGGATTTACGCAACAATAAAGTTGTGAAATTCAATGGAAGCGCGGCAGCAAACGTAGGGCGAACTTTATTGTTCATGGGCCCTTCAACAGCCGCAGCTTTAGCCACTGAATTGGATTTAACTGGCGCTGGAGTCCGCAAACACATAGATACTTTGATTGAAGCCGGGCTGCTCGAATCAAGCGAACGCGCTCCATATGGTCCGGCTGCATTGAACTCTCCTCGGGGTCGTGGTCGCCCAGCGCGGGTATTTTCCCTGACTGCAAAGGGTAGATCCGTATTTGGCGAACGCGAAGAAAGTATGGCACTTTCGGCCGTTAAATACCTTGCAACGGTTGCGGGTGCGCCTAGCGTTGTTGCTTTTTCAGACAAATTGGCTGCTGATTTTGAAAATCGCCATGCAGATATTGCACAAATTGAAGGTGTCGAAGCCAGAACAACGGCATTAGTAGCCGCTCTTAACGTGGAAGGTTTTGCCGCCACATTAAGCCCAGGTTTAGGCGATACAGTTCAGATTTGTCAGCACAACTGCCCAATGGGTGACATTGCTACCGAATTTCCGAGCGTGTGTGATGCAGAGACCGAAGCCTTTTCTCGAATCACCGGTGTGCACGTAACCAGACTTGCGACTATTGCCAAAGGCAGTGCCGTATGTACGACCTTAGTTCCATATCCTCGAAGGGAAACAGCATGACAACTCAACAGGAACACTTAGACGCCTTAGGAAACTACGAATTCGGTTGGCACGATGCCGATGGTGCGGGTGTTAACGCGCGCCGTGGAATCAACGAAGAGGTAGTGCGCAACATCTCTGCGCTAAAAAACGAACCAGAGTGGATGCTTGAACTACGCCTAAAGGGTTTGCGTTTGTTCGGCAAAAAGCCAATGCCAAACTGGGGTAGCGACCTGTCGGGTATTGACTTCGATAACATCAAGTATTTCGTGAGGTCTACTGAAAAGCAGGCCACGAGCTGGGAAGAACTTCCAGATGACATCAAAAACACTTATGACCGCCTGGGTATCCCAGAGGCAGAAAAGCAGCGCCTTGTTGGTGGTGTAGCCGCGCAGTATGAAAGTGAAGTTGTTTATCACAAGATTCGTGAAGACCTTGAAGAACAAGGCGTAATCTTTGTTGACACTGATACCGGTCTTCGCGAGCACGAAGAATTGTTCCGCGAGTACTTCGGAACCATTATTCCTGTTGGCGACAACAAGTTTGCTGCACTAAACACTTCGGTATGGTCTGGTGGATCGTTCATCTATGTGCCAAAGGGTGTTCAGGTTGACATTCCTCTTCAGGCCTATTTCAGAATCAATACTGAAAACATGGGTCAATTTGAGCGCACCCTAATCATCGTTGATGAAGGTGCCTACGTTCATTACGTTGAAGGTTGTACTGCGCCGATTTATTCAAGTGATTCGTTGCACTCAGCTGTTGTTGAAATCATTGTTAAGAAGGGCGCTCGTTGCCGTTACACGACCATTCAAAACTGGTCGAACAATGTCTACAACCTAGTTACAAAGCGTGCTGTTGCTCATGAAGGTGCAACTATGGAATGGGTCGATGGCAACATCGGTTCAAAGGTGACCATGAAGTACCCAGCAATTTGGCTGCAAGGTCCACATGCAAAGGGTGAAACACTTTCCATCGCATTTGCTGGCGAAGGTCAGCATCAGGATGCTGGTGCAAAGATGGTCCACGCGGCGCCGTTTACTTCGTCTTCAATCATTAGCAAGTCAGTTGCTCGTGGTGGCGGTCGTACCTCATACCGAGGTCTGATTCAGGTGCTTGAAGGTTGCCATGGATCAAAGTCCACAGTTAAGTGTGACGCGCTTCTTGTCGATGACATTTCCCGCTCAGACACATACCCGTACGTCGATGTTCGCGAAGATGACGTATCACTAGGCCACGAGGCATCTGTATCTAAGGTCTCTGAGGATCAGTTGTTCTACCTGATGTCCCGAGGCATGGGTGAAGATGAAGCGATGGCCATGATCGTTCGTGGATTCGTCGAGCCAATCGCTCGCGAACTTCCAATGGAATACGCGCTTGAACTAAACCGACTAATCGAATTACAAATGGAAGGCTCGGTCGGCTAAGTGACTGCTGTTACAGAACATGAAGTGAGCTTGGTTCCGGCCACAGATCACTCGCCACAGATTCGCTCGCTAGATCTTGCTGACTTTCCAACCCTTGTTGGTCGTGAAGAGGAATGGCGTTTTACGCCTTTGGCTCGCTTGCGCGGCTTACACACTGGTGAAATTGGGGCACAGTCTCCAGTTGTTGTGACTGCAACTTCACTTGGTGGGGCGACTTTTATACCCAATAGCCCAAAGGACGCCACTCGTGCAGGTTTCACTGACCGAGTAGCAACTTTTGCCTGGACGCAGATTGCTGATGTTGCAACCCTGACAATTCCCAAGAACACTCAAGTAGCGGAGACTATTCAAATCTCCATTGCTGGCACCAATGGCGTGGCATTTCATCAGCTCGATGTAAATGTTGAGCAATTTGGCGAAGCGACTGTGATTATCAATCACAGTGGTTCTGCCACTTTCGCTGGAAACCTCGATATAAATGTGGCCGATGGTGGAAAACTCACAATCGTTTCCATTCAAGATTGGGAAATTGATGCTGTACATGCAGGTCACCATCGCGTTCGTCTTGGTCGCGATGCAACTTGCAAGCACATCGCCGTCACTCTAGGTGGAGACGTTGTTCGCCTTCTGCCAAGTGTTGACTATGACGCACCAGGCGGATCGGCAGAATTCATTGGTCTGTACTTTGCTGGTGCTGGTCAGCATGCCGAGCACAGATTATTCGTTGACCACAGCCAGGCTCATTGCCGAAGCAACGTCGTATACAAGGGCGCACTTAATGGCGATGGTGCACACACTGTGTGGATTGGCGATGTACTTATCCGTTCCAACGCAATTGGCACAGAAACTTACGAAATCAACCGCAATCTTGTCCTAAGCGGCGGAGGTCGTGCTGATTCAGTGCCAAACCTCGAAATTGAAACTGGTGAAATTGTTGGTGCAGGTCATGCCAGCACAACCGGACGCTTTGACGATGAGCAACTTTTCTACTTAGAGTCACGTGGTATTTCAGCTGATGAGGCCCGAATGTTAGTACTTCGAGGATTCTTTGAGGATTTGCTTAACCAGATCAATGTTCCTGAAATCAATGATGGGGTTCGTACCCGCATTGAGGAGCGTTTGGCAGGTCTTCGTTAATGAGTGCATTGCATGAAATCGGATTTGTTTCCGATTTTGAAGACAATAAGCCACGCAAGTTCGTTCTTGATGGTGAAGATGTTTTAGTCGTTAAAGTTCAAGATGAATTCTTTGCAATAAATGACATCTGCACTCATGGTGAAGTGTCATTGAGTGAAGGTGAAATCAACGGCTGCGCAGTCGAATGCTGGTTACATGGCTCATCATTTGATTTACGTACGGGCGCTCCTTCAGGTCCACCCGCAACAACAGCTGTTGCAACCTATGGCATTACGCTTTCGGGCGATGAAGCCAATCCATCAATTTTCGTGTCACTAACAGAAACCGCAAGGAGTTAATCATGTCCGTATTAGAAATCAAAGGTCTAGAAGTTCAGGTAACAACTGATGATGGTCCCAAGGACATCCTTCGTGGTGTTGATCTAGTTGTCCGCGCCGGGGAGACTCATGCGTTGATGGGCCCAAACGGTTCTGGTAAGTCAACTCTGGCTTATGCAATCGCCGGTCACCCTAAGTACCACATCACCGGTGGAACAGTGACGCTAGATGGCCAAGATGTTCTTGCGATGAGTGTTGATGAGCGCGCTCGTGCTGGGTTATTCCTGGCCATGCAGTACCCAGTTGAAGTACCGGGTGTTTCAGTTTCCAACTTCCTGCGTACCGCAATCACAGCCATCCGTGGCGAGGCTCCAAACCTGCGCACCTGGATCAAGGAACTGAAAGAAAGTATGAACGCGCTGCAGATTGATCAGCAGTTTGCTGAGCGAAGTGTCAATGAAGGCTTCTCTGGTGGAGAGCGTAAGCGCACCGAAATCCTGCAGATGGAACTGATCAAGCCAAGCATCGCAATTCTTGACGAGACTGATTCAGGTCTTGATGTGGATGCGCTTCGCGTTGTCTCTGAAGGTATCAATCGTGTTCGTGCTACTGGTGAAACAGGTGTGCTTCTTATCACTCACTTCACTCGTATTTTGAACTACGTAAAGCCAGATTTTGTTCACGTTTTCTTTGACGGTCGTATTGTGCGCCAAGGTGGACCTGAATTAGCAGATGACATTGAAGCGAATGGCTACGCCCAGTACACGGCGGTGTAATTCGGTATGAGTGCACTAAACGTCGCAGCAATTCGTGCGGATTTCCCGATCTTGCGTCGGACAGTTCGCGATGAGCGACGTTTGGTGTACCTCGATAGTGGAGCTACTTCACAAAAACCATTCCAAGTATTGGATGCCGAACGAAATTTTTATGAGACCTGCAACTCTGCAGTTCATCGTGGTGCTCACCAATTAGCTGAAGAAGCAACGGATGCCTACGAAGCGGCCCGCGCCAACATAGCGGCTTTTATTGGCGGTAGGCCAGCTGATTTAGTCTTCACAAAAAATGCCACGGAAGCAATTAATTTAGTTTCCTATGCATTTTTAAATGCAACGCTCAAATCTCAACAAGGTAAGGATCTGCCTCCAGGTTCGGAAAAGTTCATTTTGAATGCTGGCGATGAAATTGTTGTCACCGAAATGGAACACCATGCCAATCTCATTCCTTGGCAAGAACTTTGCGACAAGACTGGTGCGACTCTTAAATGGATTGCGTTAACCGATGATGGTCGCCTTGATCCAAAATCAATTCAAGAAGTAATTGGTAGCCGCACCCGAATCGTCGCATTTACCCATCAATCAAACCTGCTTGGCACAATTAACGATGTTGCAACAGTGGTAACTCGAGCTCGCGAAGTTGATGCTTTGGTTTTGCTTGATGCTTGTCAGAGTGTTCCGCACATGCCGGTTGACGTTGCACAACTTGGTGTTGATTTCTTGATGTGGAGTGGTCACAAGATGCTTGGACCTTTAGGCATTGGTTGCCTATGGGGTCGTGAAGAATTGCTGTCTGCGATGCCGCCGTTTATTTCAGGTGGTTCAATGATTGAAACCGTGACAATGCAGGGCTCAACATTTGCGCCGCCACCTGCTCGCTTTGAAGCGGGTGTGCCGATGGCTGCTCAAGCAGTTGGTCTGTCAGCTGCTGTTGATTACCTTCGCGCGCTTGGTATGGACAATGTGCAAGAACATGAGCACATGTTGACGCAGGCTGCACTTACCGCGCTATCTGCAATTCCTGGTGTTCGAATCATTGGCCCAACTGACATTAAAGATCGAGGCTCGGCGGTGTCCTTCGTTGTCGATGGCATTCATCCACATGATGTTGGTCAAGTGTTGGACGACCTCGGAGTCGCAGTAAGAGTTGGTCATCACTGTGCTTGGCCAGTTTGTCGCCGCTATGACGTACCTGCGACAACTCGTGCAACTTTCTACATCTACAACGACTTGGACGATGTTGACGCGCTTGTACAGGCTGTTGTGGCCGCTAAAGAATTTTTTGGAGCTTAGTTATGAAACTCGAAAGCCTTTACCAGGAAATAATCCTTGACCATTACAAACATCCGCACGGTAAAGGTCTGGCTCCTAATTTTGCGAGTGAAGTTCATCACGTAAATCCGACTTGTGGGGATGAGATAACTCTTCGTGTCTCGATTAATCCTGCGAATCCAGATCTTCTTTTGGTTTCCTACGATAGTCAAGGCTGTTCAATCAGTCAGGCTTCGGCATCAATTCTTTTTGATCAACTAAATGACCAGAGTTTTGAGACAGGCGAAAAGGCTGTTGAGCACATGGTCGCTATGATGCAGCGCACTCAAGAACCTGATGAAGATATCCTTGGCGATGGCATTGCTCTGGTTGGAGTTGCCCAATATCCTGCACGAGTTAAATGTGCCTTACTTTCCTGGATGGCCTGGAAAGATGCGGCAATTCAAGCCGGGGCTGAAGTACCAAACAATACCGAAATTGCTAATTCAACCGAACTCGGAGAAGGTAAGTAAATGGATATCCTTAAAGAAGATGATGTTTTCGAGTTAATGCGAGATGTAGTTGATCCTGAATTGGGGATTAACGTTGTGGACCTCGGTTTGGTTTACGCGGTAACGGTTGATGAAACCAACATTGCGACAATCGACATGACCCTTACCTCTGCGGCGTGCCCGTTGACGGATGTAATTGAGGATCAGACCAGAGCCGCTCTTGACGGTCACCTAACAGACTTCAAACTCAACTGGGTTTGGATGCCACCATGGGGCCCAGACAAAATCACTGATGAAGGCCGCGAAATGTTGCGGGCTCTAGGGTTTAATCTCTAGTCAAGTTTTCGCGGTCGCAAAAATTCTAAAATGGTGGCGGATCAGCATCATGTTTGATGTGAGGTTCATCAACTAAGCGATGTACTGGTCGCTCAAGATGGATCGGTCCCGGCAAAGTCCAATTTGCTGTTCCATCTGAGGCAATTTCGTATCGCCATTCACCGTGCGTTTTGAGTAGGTGATGAGTGCGACAAAGCGCAGCCAGGTTTGCTTGATTGGTATTTCCACCAGAATCCCATGACTTGATGTGGTCAAGGTCGCAATACCGAGCATTGCGAACACAACCTGGAGCGCGACAAGTGTTATCTCGTATTTTCACATGCTGTCGCAAGTTCTTTGGTGGTCGATAAGTTTGCCGACCAAATTCAAGTAGGCCACCAGTATCTGGATCGAACAAGATTCGCCTGAATTTCGCATCGGCTAGTAACCCGAGCAACGCACGACCCTCAACAAGTAGACCTGTGGTACTTATCTCACCGACAATCTGGCTAGAAATATGGGGGTTCAATACTTGTGTTTCGCTCAAACCATTACCAAAAGTTGGCCCAGCGTTTTGTCCGCACAGACCTGACGGGCTGCTTGTTGCTTTGGTCAGATCTAACAATGAAACAAGAATTTGCAATTCGGCTGTCGCGTTTCTCAATTCAGGCGACAATTCACAGGTTCCATCGATAATTCCAACAAATGCATCAGCCATTTTCTGTTCCATCGATCCGCTAAGTCGCGGGTCATTCTTAGCCGCATGGTTGAGCACCTGCCAAACGCGTGAGGCTTCTATTGCCGGAAGGTAGGCATTAAGCCACGCCATTTGATCTCCAGCAGGAGTGAGAGTGACAGTTCTTTCCTCTTGGGCATTCAAATCTGATTCAACAGATGCTAGTGGAGACATCCGAGCGACGGTTAGATTCACCTTGCGGCGAAGTTGACTGACATTTAATTCGCCTGCACGTTGCAGCACTCTATTCTGAAACCTTTGCCAGATTTTGGCTGACATTTCTTGCTCGGCATTGTTAAACCGGCGCCGTAAATCACTGGCACCATCACAGATTATGCGTGACTTGTACGCGGTTAAGGTCCCATCAGCGAGGGCGGACTGCACCTGAGGTAATTGCGTTATGAATAGACGCGAATTGTTAACCACATTGCGGCTTGCGTGCGGTGAGATTCCCAGCACGGCTGCCAACTCAATTGCACGAATGTCATGCACAGAGTTACTTCGCCCATTCACAGTTTTGCGCAGAGATGTAGCTTCGCTACCAACTGCAGCGACAGTCAGAACATTTCGCATTGATTCGGACCAGGAAACAAGCTGATCGATTTGTCTTAACGCCTCAAGTAATTCAATTTTGCAGAAATCTGGTTTGACTGGCACTACACCGTTTAGATCAGAGACAGAGTTGCCAATGTTAGTGACTAGCGCGTGAATTAAATCCAAGCTCGGAGATTGAATCTCCATTGCGTGAACTGTCATAACTTGGTCCTTACGAGTAAAAAATTAGGGAACCACATCGAATCTTCGACGGTTTTAACTCGTATTCGTCAGCATAATGTTCACAATTGGAACTAACTCGTGATGATGTAAACATAGAACAAGGCACTGACATATTTGGACAATATTCGTGCAATTGCCAAAATATTCTTGAAAATTTTTGAATTTCTTTTGAACAAACAACATCGGGATTCAGGGCAATAAACCACAGGTAGAATGGGGGAGCGGTCGATTTGGGCGCATATCGCACCACCTTTAGAACGGATTCTCACCCACAGTGCTCCAGGCAACAGATATTGAACTACGCGCTGGCGCCGAACTATTGGTTTCAGGCGCTAATTTTCGCGTAGACAATGGGGACCGGATTGGGCTTGTTGGCCGAAATGGCGCTGGAAAAACCACTTTGACTAAGGTTCTTGCGGGTCAGACACAACCTGCTGGCGGCACTATTGCAACTGGGGGAATGGTTGGATACCTTCCCCAAGACCCTCGTACCGGCGACCTAGATGTAGTCGCACTTGATCGAATTTTGAGTGCTCGCGGTCTTGATGTAGTTATCCGTCGAATGCGTCAAGCCGAAGAAGATATGGGCAATCCAGATGCCAACATCAGTGCCAAGGCTATGCGTAAATATTCAACTGCTGAGGCTGAGTTTCAGTCTGCCGGTGGATACGCTGCTGAAAGTGAAGCATCGAGTCTTGCAGCCAGTGTTGGATTAACACCAACAACCCTCTCGCAGACATTGGGCACGCTTTCAGGTGGACAGCGACGCCGAATCGAACTTGCTCGAATTTTGTTCAGCGGAGCAGAGACGCTATTGCTCGATGAACCAACAAACCACCTTGATGCCGATTCCATTGCCTGGTTGCGCGGATTCTTGCAAGGACATCAGGGTGGCCTCATTGTCATTAGCCATGATGTGGAACTACTTGAAGCCTGTGTGAATCGTGTGTTCCATCTTGATGCAAACCGTCAGACACTCGACATCTACAACGTTGGTTGGAAAGAGTATCTGACTTCGCGCGAAACTGACGAACGTCGGCGAAAGCGTGAGCGGATGAATGCCGAAAAGCAGGCAGGTCAACTTAAGCAACAAGCTGACCGAATGCGCGCAAAGGCATCAAAGGCGAAGGCTGCCCAAAGTATGCTCAAGCGCGCTGAGAAATTGGTCGATGGACTTGAAGGTGTGCGTGTTGCAGATCGCGTTGCCAAACTTCGTTTCCCAACTCCTGCAGCATGTGGCAAAACCCCATTGATGGCTCAAGGCTTAAGTCGTATTTATGGTTCGCAGGAAATTTTTACTGATGTTGATCTAGCAATTGACCGGGGGAGCAAGGTTGTAATTCTGGGGCTTAACGGCGCTGGAAAAACTACCCTCCTTCGTATCCTGGCTGGCGTGGACAAAGCCGACACTGGGGAGATTCTGCCCGGTCACGGTCTCAAGGTCGGCTACTACGCACAGGAACACGAGACCCTTGATGCTGACCGCTCAGTCTTGGACAACATGACTTCCGCATCGGATAACCTCAACGACACCCAAATTCGGAGTGTCTTGGGTTCATTCTTATTCTCTGGCGATGCAGTTTCTAAATTAGCCGGTGTACTTTCGGGCGGAGAAAAGACGCGCTTAAGTTTGGCGATGCTCGTAGTGTCTGCGGCGAATGTTCTACTTCTTGACGAACCGACAAATAACCTCGATCCAGCAAGTCGAGCCGAAATTCTAGATGCGTTACATAACTATGAAGGCTCAGTCGTTCTGGTAACTCACGATGAAGGAGCTGTCGAGGCGCTTCAGCCAGAGCGAGTCTTGCTGCTTCCCGATGGTGTTGAAGATTTATGGAGTGCCGACTATCTAGACCTGATTTCGTTGGCCTAGCGCATACTTCTAGCAAAGGTGTGTTGAATAAATTCAGTACAGATTAGGTTAAGTAATACAAAGAGAATGATTCGGAGTAGCAAATGACTATGAGCGGTGGGCCTGGCGCCTGGATGGCTATGCGTGGCTACATGACTGATGAGTCAGTGAAGAATCAACGTCTTGCCAAGGGCACAGTGCGACGCATCATGAGCTATGCATCTGAATTCAAGGTACTCATTATTGGGTATCTAATAACGCTCGTAATTGATTCACTGCTAGTCGTGTCGCAACCACTGCTTTTTAAGCGCATTGTCGATCAGGCTATCCCTTCGGGTGACACTCGTATGGTTACTAACACCGCGTTGCTTATTGCACTTTTGTCAATCACTGATGCCGCACTGGGAGTTGTGACGCGACGAATGCAGGCGACTATTGGTGAAGGTCTTATCTACAACCTGCGGTCGCAGGTGTTTGATCATGTCCAACGCCAATCAATAGCGTTCTTCACTCGCGCGCAAACAGGATCACTTATTTCGCGTCTGAACAACGATGTAGTCGGGGCGCAACGGGCTTTCACTTCTACTCTTGGTGGAGTTGTCGGCAACGTCATTAGCCTTGGTGTGGTCGTAAGTACCATGGCTATTCTTTCGTGGAAAATTACGTTGGCTGCTCTCCTTATGCTCCCGGTCTTTTTGATTCCAGCCCGATTCATGGGTCGCAAGATGCAGGAATACACGCGTGATCAAGCAAATCTAAATTCTGTGATGGCTACCCAGATGTCCGAGCGCTTCAATGTTTCTGGCGCACTTTTAATGAAACTATTTGGCAAGCCTGACCGCGAAGCAGAGTTGTTCGCCGATAGAGCCGGCAAAGTGCGTGATGTTGGTGTGCGTATTGCTACTGCTAACACCGTGTTCTTCACCGCAATGATGTTGGTTGGCTCGCTTGCCACTGCCTTGGTCTATGGCATCGGGGGTAACAGTGTGGTTTCTGGTTCGCTCACTTTGGGAACTTTGCTCGCCCTTGTCGCGCTATTGGGTCGCCTGTATGTTCCGATGGCTGCGCTGGCCAATGTGCGTGTTGATGTGATGACAGCTTTGGTGTCATTTGAACGAGTTTTTGAAGTTCTTGATCTTGAGCCAATGGTTCAGGATGTGCCAGATGCGCAAACTTTACCCCGAGGTTCATCCAGCGTTGAGTTTGTTGATGTGAACTTTCGTTATCCAACTGCGGATGAAGTTTCGTTGGCCAGCCTTGAAGGCATCGCTAGACCAGAAGTTGCAGTTTCCGAAGATCTCATTCTCAAAGGTGTTAACTTCACCGCGCAGCCTGGTCACTTGATTGCGTTAGTCGGTCCAAGTGGTGCAGGTAAGACCACAATTACTTCTCTCGTGTCTCGCTTGTTCGATCCTACAAATGGTGTTGTAAAGATTTCCGGACATGACATCAGTCGTGTCACACAGGATTCTTTACATGATGTTGTTGGTGTTGTTACTCAAGAGGCACACATGTTCCACGAGAGCATCCGTAGCAATTTGCTGTATGCAAACCCAGCGGCGACCGAGGAACAAATGTGGGTTGCCTGCACCGATGCACAGATTGCGGAAATGATTCGCGACATGCCTCAAGGCTTGGATACTGTTGTGGGCGATCGCGGTCACCGACTATCTGGTGGTGAAAAGCAGCGCCTATCGATTGCCCGCCTCTTGTTGAAGGCACCTGATGTTGTTGTGCTTGATGAGGCAACTGCGCACCTTGACAGTGAGAATGAGTCTGCGGTTCAAGAAGCGCTCGCTATCGCGCTTAAGGGACGAACTTCAATTGTCATTGCTCACCGTTTGTCGACCATCCGTCAGGCTGACCAGATCCTGGTCATTGATGATGGGCAAGTGGTGGAGCAGGGGACTCACGAGGAGTTGATGGCTAAGGCGGGTCTTTATGCAGATCTGCACAACCGTCAGTTTGCCGATGTTGACATTTCATCAGAGTCTGGTCCAGCCCCGACTGATTCCGTATGACCCTTTGCAGCCAAGTAATCACTGCGAAGTAATACACCCCAACCGATCACTGTCATGATTGCAAAGAAGATCCACTGCAATGCGTAAGAGCGATGTGGTCCTTCGGTTACTTCGGGAGCGGGTATCTCTGTTAGACCGACTGTAAGTGCGTTGGGTGTGCTAGAAGTCATTTCAATGTAGGCATTAGCCAAAAGGTTCTTTTCTGAAAAAAGCTCTTTAGGAATAATCTGATCAATCTGATTGGCTGGCAAATCATTTGGCTTCACTTTGATTCTAGGTTTGACTAATCGCACGCGCCCCAACAACCTGACCTGACCAGATGGCGGTACTGAAACAGTTGGGCTATCGATTGCGGAGTTAGCTGCGGCAACCCAGCCACGATTAATAAGAACAATTGTGCTGTCTGCTAGTACCAATGGAGTGATAACCCATAGCCCGAGTTCTGAATCCAAACTCTGTTTACGCACAAGGACTTGACGGGTTACATCCCAAGTACCGATTACTTCGGCTGTTCGCCATTCGGACTTTGCTGAGATTGTGACCTTTACGCTGTTCCTTTCCAAAAGGGTTTCAATGCCGACTTTAGGTTGCTCTTGAGCATTCACGATTGTGCTGTTGTAGGTCTGCCTTTGATCCAGCCGTCCCCATTGCCAATCTGAAAGCGCATTTAAAGCTGGCAGTGCGAGGAAACACGCAATAGTTAGCGCGATCCATTTGGGGCTTAATAGTAAACGCAGCACGTAATTAGGTTAGTCACTAGTGCGAGGCTCGTTAGTCAGCGCGTCTCGACCTGGCGGACTGTACGGTTGCTCACCACGCCAGCCACCACGTTCGCGACCAGCATTAGCGATTACCACAGCAAAATATGGCAACCCAACTGCGCCAACGATGAGAATCCAGCGCAAGGCACCACTTGCAAGAAAACCGCCCACAAAGCAAGCAGTTCGCAAACCCATGCTAAATAGGTAAACCCTTTGCCGAGATTTTTGATCTTGGCTCATACCTGTTTGAGCACCAGTTATGGTAAAAACTTCAGGCTCGTTATCCATCAGGTACTTTCCGTTTGCGTGTACCTAAAGGTTACGCGCGACAGAAAGGTTTGGCATCTTGAGTGGACTAGATAGCCTCGGATTTAGTGGACAAATTGAAGTCCTCAATAGTTAACGGGGCCACCCGAGAACGCGTGAACCAGTCGGCCCATTCACGAGGTAGACAATCGATAGCCTCACCGGCATCAACTATCCGATTAAGCAGACCAACGGGAGAGTCATTGAACCTAAAATTGCTGGCCGCGCCGATAATTTTGCCCTCGCGTACAACATAAACCCCATCACGAGTGAGCCCAGTTAATAAGAGTGATTGTGGATCAACTTCACGGATGTACCAGAGGCAAGTGATGAGTAAGCCATCGATCATCCGCTCCGCTAATTCATCAAGTGAGCCATGTCCTTGTGCATCAATTACTTCGATGTTGTCAGCCAGTGGGGTAAACGGCAATTTTGCTTCAGTGGCCGAGAAGCGACTGCTGGCTAGCGCCTTGAGAATTCCCTTATCCAGAATGCTGGTGCGTGCGATAGGCAAACCGGTATCAAATGTGCTCGACATTGAAGAGGAGCCAAGGTTTACAACATGATCAACAGTTTCAAGCCCAGACATAGCTGGATCACTGGAAATAGAGATTAACCGATTACTAAGTTTTTCACCGATGCGCGTTTCGCCATTTGCCGCACTAAAGACACTTCGACCTTGGGCAGCCTCTCTGGCCGACGCTGTCCACATCAGATAAATCATTAGATCAGCCACTGCACTTGAGGACAGGGTTACTTTGTGATGACCAGGCTCAAGTTCAATTTTCGTCAGTTGATGGACAAGTCCCTGGCTAACACTCTTTGCATGCGCAAAAACATCAACCTCGTTCAGTGATGTTCCGCCTTGACCAGACCACGCTGATCGATCACGCTCGGGGCTCTTGGCGCACAGTTCAAACCGACTCGTTGCCTGAGCAAAGCGCATACGAGTTCCACTTGAAGTGCCCACATACATTGTGTCTACGGAATGTTCTGCGTAGCCAAAATATTGCGCGGATGTATCTTGCATAACCACACCTAATGACTTTGCGATGTGTTCTATTCCTGAAAAGTCAGGTGCCTGCGGTGCTTCAGAAAAATCTGAATGAACTGGTCCTGATACCAAATCGTTTGCATCTTCGGATGCACCGCCAGCAATGGCGCTGGCTCTACCTGTTGAAACGAGTTTTTCGATGTCTGCCACAGAGCGAACTTGGCCGCTCGCGATGCCACAACCAACACCATCATCAACTGGAACAAAAGCCGCAATTGAAAGGGTGTTGTCTTGGGTGCTGCCGTTAGTAGTCAGACTGGAATTGGCCCAGCGAAGATTGGCGGAAAAATTTGATTCGCCAACTACAACGCCACCGTTAGAACCTAATAAGTCCAATGCAACTTCTACTGATTGTGCAATTGTTAAATCACTCATGCGCTGGCTTCCATTCTGCCGTTCAAGATGTTGATGTTTCTAAACAGTGCTGATGGACAGCCATGACTAACAGGAGCCACCTGACCAGGTTGACCCTTACCGCAGTTGAGTGCGCCGCCTAATAAGTAGGTGCTTGCGCCACCCAATCCTGTCAGTGAACCCCAAAAGTCTGGTGTCTTTGATTGGTAAACAACATCTCTGAGTTGGCCAACTATCTTGCCCTCTCGAATTTCGAAGAATTTTTGTCCAGTGAATTGGAAGTTATAGCGCTGCATGTCGATTGACCATGATTTGTCGCCAACGATGTAGATGCCCTTTTCCACATCGGAAATTAGGTCTTGAGTTGTTACATTGGCACGATTTGCCCGCAATGAAACATTTGGCATGCGCTGGATAGGGGTATGTAAAGCCGAGTCGGCGAAAGCGCATCCATTTGATCGGCTTAACCCAATTCGCGCAGCGGTACTTCGGTCAACTTGGTACCCAGTCAGAATGCCGTTTGTCACCAAATCCCATTCCTGAGCGGCTACACCTTCGTCGTCGTACCCAACAGTAGAAAGACCATGTTGAGCAGTACGGTCACCGATTATGTTCATCAACTCGCTGCCATATTTAAAGTTGCCGAGCTTATCGATTGTTGCAAAGGATGTTCCCGCGTAATTTGCCTCATAACCAAGAGCGCGATCTAGTTCAGTTGCATGTCCGATGGATTCATGAATTGTTAGCCATAAGTTTGTTGGATCGATTACCAGATCCCATTCGCCCGGTTCCACTGATGGCGCTTTAGATTTTTCTGCTAGTAGTTCTGGTAACTCGTTAAGTTCGGCTTCCCAATCCCAACCAGTTCCCGTCAGATATTCCCAACCACGCCCGGCTGGTGGCGCGCAAGTACGAATATCATCAAAACCAGATTCTCCGACATGAATTGCATTTAGTTGTGCGCTGATTCGATCACGGCTCTGCGATATTCTGTTTCCATTCAGATCAGAAAAGTACGTTGAATCGCGACCCATTGCAGCATGGGCATCAACATGTGAAACTACATCGGCTCCAGCAATTCGTGCGTTCCACTCGGTAAGCAGTTCGATTACTTGGGAGTCAGGTATTGCCATAGCGTCAACTTCAACTGGCATACGCCAAGAAACTTCACCGTGTGAAGGTTCATCGACTAACTCAACGCGGTCACTTGAGACCTGTGCGCTAAGACGAGCCATGGCTAATGCGCGGTTTGTGGCATCTAGGGCGGCTTGCGGAGTTAGATCTGCGGAGCCGGCAAAGCCCCAAGCCCCATCAAGAACCACTCGAACACTGAGTGCACAAGTGCTATCAGAGGCAACATTCTCAACATTGCCATCGCGCAATGAAACACCACGACTGTCATGGCGAGCTATGCGAAAGTGCGCTACTTCAGCGCCAGCCTGAGCGGCCACATCTAAAGCGTTTTGACCAAGATAGGTAGGCAACTCTTGATCAAGGTTTCTATCTGCCAAAGCGAGCCCCTTATGAAGACATCAAATCAATACGCCTTAAGACTACCTAGCCATCAGCAACGTGCGCTCGATATCACGAGTGTTAGCAATTCGCAGGTGTTGCAGAACTTGAATCGATGTTCAACCGATAAACTTGGCGAATGACTCGAGTTGTTTTAGTTACAGGTGGAAACCGCGGAATTGGACTAGCAATAGCCAAATCATTCGTTGAACTAGGAGACACCGTCGTAGTTACAAGTCGATCAGGTGATCCCATCGACGGTTTAAACGTTGTTAAGTGTGATGTGTCAGATACCACTAGCGTTGACGAAGCCTTTGATTATGTTGAGACAAACTTTGGTCCAGTTGAGGTTGCCGTCGCCAATGCCGGCATCACTCGCGATGGCTTAATAATGCGAATGTCAGATGATGACATCAATGATGTTTTGAATACCAATCTTGTTGGCGCGCTTCGTGTTGCTCGTCGGGCAACACGCGCCATGATGAAGGCTCGTAGTGGTCGGATTGTTTTTATCTCAAGTGTTGTCGGACTGATGGGCTCGGCTGGTCAGGTCAATTACGCAGCGTCAAAGGCTGGATTAGTAGGTGCTGCCCGATCATTGGCTCGCGAACTCGGTCCACGTGGCGTAACTTGCAACGTCATTGCACCTGGTTTTGTTGATACAGATATGACTGCCGAACTAACTGAAGAGCGCAAAAACGACATCGTGACTAATGTCCCGCTTGGTCGTTACGCATCACCTCAAGAGATTGCAGATGTTGTTACCTTCATTTCATCAACGCAAGCTGGTTACATTTCGGGTGCTGTCATTCCCGTAGATGGCGGACTAGGTATGGGACACTAATAAAACTATGGGAATCCTTGATGGCAAAAATATTCTAATCACGGGTGTTCTAACCGACTCCTCAATCGCATTTCATGTGGCTAAGTTGGCACAGGAACAGGGTGCGAACGTAGTGCTCTCATCATTTGGTCGCGCAGCCGGAATCACTAAGCGCATTGCTGGTCGTCTCCCGCAAGAAGTGCCTATTGTGCAACTAGATGTGACCAATCAGGATGACCTCAACAACCTTGCCTCAGCTGTTGGCGAACATGTTCCGTATCTGGATGGGGTTTTGCACTCTATCGCTTACGCACCAGAAGCCGCACTCGGTGGCAACTTCTTGAACACTGAATGGGATGACGTGAAAGTTGCGCTAGAAATTTCAGCTTTCTCACTTAAATCTCTAGCCGTCGCAGCTCGTCCATTGATGAAGGAAAAGGGCGGCCAGATTCTTGGTCTTGACTTCGATGCAACTGTGACTTGGCCCTACTACGACTGGATGGGTGTATCCAAGGCTGCCCTTGAGTCAACCTGTCGTTATTTAGCGCGCGAACTCGGTGGCGATCAGATTCGCGTAAACCTTGTGGCTGCTGGTCCGATCTACACGACCGCCGCAAAGAGTATTCCTGGCTTCGACACCTTTGGACCTATGTGGCAGCGTCGCGCTCCACTTGGATGGGACACCGAGGATCCAATTCCAACGGCTAAGGCATGTGTGGGATTGTTCTCAGACTGGTTCCCGGCAACAACTGGTGAAATCATCCATGTCGATGGTGGCGTGCACTCACAGGGTGGTCCCTGATCCAAGTGCCTTTAAGAAGAGATTTCGATTAGTCCTTTTTAAACAGGCTCGCCGCAATAGCGATTGTCATTCTCTTAGGCGAAATTCTTAAAAGTTGAGCCTGAGCTTTATTGGCGGACCCAGAAATTACACTTGAGCGGCTTTTTCGCTTGCCAAGCTCTCGCAATGTCGTGCCCACAACCTGCTTGGCTGTTTGCATTCCCGCCATCTTCTTGGAACTCATGTTTGCCACATCCCAGAACTCTGACTCGGTTGCTCCGGGGCAGATAGCGAGTGCCTTTATGTTGGTGCCGCGCAATTCGCCCCAAAGGGCCTCGGTGAACGATAGAACAAAAGCCTTTGTTGCGGCATAGACCGCCAAGTTTGGGACAGGCTGCAGTGCTGCTGTACTGGCCACATTGACGATTGCGCCGAAGTTCTGCGCCTGCATCGCTGGCAAGAGACCGATGGTGAGGTCGACCAAAGTTCCAACATTGAGTTGGATTTCCGCCTGCACGCGAATACGGTCTTCGTCAGCAACCTTGTTATTAGTCGCAAAACCAGCGTTGTTGATGAGAATGTCAGTTGTGATGCCTGCCTGGGTTAACTTGCCAATCAAAATCTCTCCAGAATTCGGAGTTGATAGATCAAGGGCGAAATAAGACACATTGACGTTGTACTTATTCCTAAGTTCATCTGACAATTCAGCAAGGCGATCTTTACGACGCGCAACTAGGACGAGGTGAGCACCACGTGCGGCTAGTTGGTGTGCAAACTCAACACCTATGCCAGCACTTGCTCCAGTGATTACTGCGGTCTTGCCTTTGAACTCCATATTTTTTAGGCTTTCCCTATTCTGTGAAACCGGTTTGTGCCGCAGCACTAATTCAGTGTGATAGCAGGTGCGCTTATTGGAATTCCAGAGGCTGCATCTGCGCGTTCAACCTGTTCCCGCGTGATGCCTAGAACATACAAAATTGTGTCTAAGTACGGAGTATTTACAGAAGCGTGAGCGGCGTCGCGAACGAATGGCTTTGCATTGAATGCGATGCCAAGAGCCGCCGTATCAAGCATGTCAAGGTCATTTGCACCATCACCAATTGCGATGGTGCGTGAGAGCGGAATGTTGTAAAGCTCGGCAAAATCGCGCAGAGCCTGGGCCTTGGCAGCGCGATCAATGATTGGTCCAGTTAGCCCGCCGGTCAATTTGCCGTCTTTTATCTCGAGTTTGTTGGCACGGACATTAACCACGCCCATGCGTTCAGCGAGCGGCTTAATTACATCGATGAAGCCGCCACTGACTAGGGCGACTTGATATCCGAGTCGGTTTAATGTTCGACAAAGTGTGGCCGCACCTGGGGTCAGAGTGATGTCTTCCAAAACTCCTTGAATTGCCGTTTCATCAAGACCAGCAAGCATGCGTACACGTTCACGCAGCGATTCCTCAAAATCAATTTCGCCATTCATCGCTCGAGCGGTTATGTCGGCTACTTGCTTTTCAACGCCTGCGCGAGCCGCTAGCAAATCAATTACCTCATCTTGAATGAAGGTCGAATCAACATCCATGACAATCAGGTGAATTCCTCGACGATCAAGGCTCGCTTCTTGAACAGCAATGTCAATTGAGTTAGCGCGAGCAACCAAAGTGAGTTGATCACGTAATTCGTGCTTATCCATACCACCGACCTCAAACTCGATGGCCGTTACTGGGTAACTCGCGACCTGGCGGATTCGGTCGATGTTGCCACCAGCGGCCGCAACCGTTGCGGTAATCGCAGCCACTGAACTTGGTACAAGGGGACTACCCAAAACGGTGACAAGTAGGCGTTCACGCCAGGCAGTTAAATCATCTTCGGCAACTAAGCGGGCGTTGACTTGCATGCCGCGAGAATTTGCAAATCCCGTGGCAGCATCGATAGCTTTTTGGAAAGCATCTTCGGTGTGCTGATCGTCATGACCTAACGCCAAGCCAAGGACCAAATGCCCCTGTAGGACAATCTGCTCAAGTTGGCGAATGATGAGCGGCAGGTCACTTAAAACGGAAGTGATTCCTGCGGTAACGCCGGGCTGGTCTTGTCCGCTGATGGTTAAGACCAATACCTCTTTCATAAATAACAGTCTAGAGGTTCAGGTCGCGCAACCTTAAAAGGCGCGAGTGAAAAAACTATTCGCTGGCTATGGCACTGAGTAAGTTGCGGGCGGTTGTATCAATCTCGTTGAGAATTTCGATCTTGCGCCGATCTGTACTGGGTGACGAGGCTGAAAATGAATTTGTTAGGGCGCCTAAAGCGACCACGCGAACGCGAGTAGCGTGATCAATAGCGTCGAGCTGTCGCTTGGCAATGTGTGGCGGTAAGTGAATCGGACTGTGTTTTTCTAACTCAGCCTCAATCAACGCCCGGTCACCTAGGAAATGATGTTGTGACAAGACTTCAGTCGCTCTGGAAATGATTTCCAAGAAAATCCTGCGCGAATGTCCTGCATCTAGCGGAACAATGGCGTGATCTTGTTTGCACAGAGTCCATGTCCTAGCAGTATTTCGATAGAGCAGGTGGTCGTTGCCAATTGCGACCACACCAATAACCAAATCCATGTCGAAAGTCACCTGCTTGGGAACACCACCAAAATCGCCAGGCACTGGAAGCACAGCCAAACACGGGTTTGACAATTCCGAAACTAAGCCAATAACTACGTCCCAAGACATCTGCTCCTGACCGTATTCCACATGATTAGATTCCGTCACCGTCTCACAGGCATTAAATGCATCACTTCGCGTTATCACGCCAGTGCGTAAGGCATTTAGCCAGAGCGTCAGCGCTAGGGCCGAAGGGCGCAAATCTTGTGCAGACATGTAGTTACCTTACGACAAAATCTGGGCATTACTCGCGATAGGTTATCAGAGTGAGTTCATTGATTTCCTTGGCAGATGTGTCAGTGGTGCGCGCGGAAAATTCCATCCTCGACAAAGTGTCTTGGCAAGTAAGCGATGGGCAACGCTGGGTCGTAATGGGGCCCAATGGTTCTGGCAAAACAACTTTGATGCAAGTTTGCGCTGGATATATTTATCCCACTACTGGTGTTGCAGAAGTTCTTGGCTATCAAATTGGCAGAGACAATGTTTCCGAACTGCGCACGCAAATTGGAATTTCAAGTTCAGCGATTTCAGCGATTTTGCCCCAAAATGAAAAAGTGTTAGATGTCGTATTAACAGCGGCCTATGGCCTGACTGAACGTTGGCATGAAGATTACGAACAGGTTGATATTGATCGCGCACATCAGATGATTGAAACCTGGGGTCTTGCCAACATGGCAAAGCGCACGATCGGTAGTTTGTCAGAAGGTGAGCGCAAACGAGTTCTCATTGCTCGATCCCTGATGAATGATCCAGAGCTTCTAATGTTGGATGAACCGGCTGCCGGTCTTGATGTCGCTGGGCGCGAGGATTTGGTATCGCGTCTATCCGCTTTAGCCGAAGACCCACTTTCACCAATTCTGATTCTAGTTACACACCACGTTGAAGAGATTCCGCCGAATTTCACTCATGCACTGCTCATGTCGCACGGAAACATCTCAAGTATCGGCTCTGTTCATGAGGTGATTGCGAGCGAGCCAATGTCGCACGCATTCGAAGTTCCTCTTGGAGTTGAGTTTGGTGATGACCGTTGGTACGCCCGCGGTCGCACTCCAAGTCGAGGGCGAAGAGCAAGAAACTAATAATTGCAATTACTTTTTCAAGTAAACGCCCGAACAGTTGCAGTCCCATTTGGCAATTAGGTGACACAATAACAAATGTGACTGAATTTGATGTTAGCGAAATTACCGAGGCTGAAGCATCCTGGTTGACCCATGAAGAAATGGATCTAGCTCGACAGCGCCTGCCTATTGTGTATGTGGATGCAATTCCAGTACGTGTTAACGAACGTGGCGAAGTAACAAGTGTTGGCTTGCTTTTGCGTGCCCGTCCAGATGGATCTATCAGTCGTGCGGTAATTTCTGGTCGGGTCTTGTATGGCGAACGAATTCGCGATGCGATCATGCGACACATTGAAAAAGATCTTGGTGCGATGGCTTTGCCACAAGTCCCAGCTAGTCCCGCACCTTTCACTGTCGCAGAATATTTCCCAGATCCACAAGTTTCAGGCTTTCATGATCCGCGCCAACATGCGGTGTCTCTAGTTTTCGTTGTGCCAGTCAAGGGCGACTGTGAACCAAGTCATAACGCACTCGATTTGGTTTGGCTCAAGCCACAAGAGGTTATCTCTGAGAATGTGCGTGCTGAGATGACTGGCGGACAAGATTTGCTCGTTCGCCTAGCCCTAGCGCATGTGGGGCAGTTGCCTTAGTCGTGGCTCAAAGCGACGGTGATGGTTGGCATGAATGCCAATGTGGCTCGCGGCATTGGGGTAAACACGGCGCTGCAGGTGTTTTAGTAGTCAATACAAATACTTCGAAAGTGTTATTGCAGTTACGCGCTCCTTGGACGCATGGCGGACAAACGTGGGGAATTCCCGGTGGCGCTAAAGATTCTCATGAAAGTGATCTGGAAGCGGCACTTAGAGAGGTGCAAGAAGAACTTGGAATCGCTGCGCATTGCCTGAAGATTGTCCATGAAAAGGCATTCACAATTCATGGCGACTGGAAGTACCATACCGTTGTGGCAGCGATAACCGAAGAAATAGTATTCATTCACAATGAAGAATCCATAGAGGCTGGCTGGTTTGCGCTAGATGAAGTGGATAATTTAGAACTTCATCAGGGCTTTGCGAGTGGCTGGCCCCAACTTAAAGAATCCCTTATCCTGCTAATCGCTGATTTTTCTCGCACTGAATGAGTGAATTGTGTGACCAAGTCGGATGGCCCTGCGGTGGTATGAAGTATCAGGAACTTCAAATCCGCCAGCGCTAAGTTCGAAATCCTGCCGTTGGGAAAATACCTGCTGAACATGTAGCGCATAGCCATCGTGATCTGTGGCGATGCGAATCGTCCCGCTCGGGACAAGTATTCGATAAATAATTGCGAGTAGGTCATCTTGAATTACCCGGCGCTTTTGATGTTTCGCCTTAGGCCACGGGTCTGGGAACAGAATATGGACTTCACTCACAGACTGATCTGCTAGCTGATCCTCAAGCACGGTTATGCCATCGCCTAGGTGTACAAGTGCGTTTGTGTATTCACCTGAATCAATAACTTCTGCTACATCACAAATACCCGCAGTGTGCACATCGATAGCAAGCACAGCCCAATCAGGCTGGTTTTCAAGCATGGCTTGCGTGTGATCACCCATTCCGCAGCCAAAATCCACAACCACGAAATCGCGCTTTAAAGCGATCCGCAGATCAAGTGGAGAACTCTGATTGATCACATCGAGCCGGGGGATTACCAATTCGAGAAGCTCTCTGCGCCGTAGCGAAAGTCGCCCATGTCTGGCGTGAAATGTGCGGATGTGTGGAACCTTTGGCGCATTGCTAATTGTGAGGGCGTCCGCGCTGATCATACCTTTGAGATTACCTTGTGTGCTCAAGCAGGTTTGACCAGGCTTTACGCTTTGAGCATGACACTATTTGCAAAAGTGCCGTTGGACTGGCAACTGCCACTCCAAAATGTGCGGTCCAATATTGATCAAATTGAAAGTGTTATTCGTGAGCAACGATCTGGCGGTTTACAGGTCATTCCTGACGATAGCAATCTTTTTCGGGCCCTGAGCATTTCTCCGAAACAGGTTAGGGTCGTCATCGTCGGACAGGACCCTTATCCAAATCCGGCTAACGCCTGTGGCTTGAGTTTTTCAGTGCCTTCGGGGACAAATCCGATGCCTCCAACGTTGCGAAACATACTCAAAGAATTGCAAGCCGATGTTGGCACTGTACTGGTCCAAGATGGTGATCTAACTCCCTGGCTCAAGCAAGGGGTAATGCTTTTAAACAGAGTGCTAACGACGGTGGCTCATAAATCGGATGCACATCGCAAAATCGGTTGGCAAACAATAACGGAGCGAATTTTGGAAGTAACCGTTCAAAACAATCCGGACGTAGTGGCAGTACTTTGGGGCAACCCCGCTTTGGAAGTAGAACATATTTTTAAACCGCAAAATGTCATTTCGAGTTCACACCCAAGTCCACTTAGTTCTTATCGAGGATTCACCGGATCTAGACCGTTTACTCAAGTTAATGAGATTCTGCGTGAACGGGGACAAGGTCCAATTTCTTGGTAACCCGCTTGCGATATATGCCTCGAAGTCCTATGAAAAAACTCCCCGAGCGGTTATCGTGGAAGCATGACTAGTTTATGGATTGTTTTAGGTGTTCTGGCAGTACTTGTTTTATTTGCAATTGCTCAGTACAACAACTTGCAGCGCTTAAATGTGAATGCGTCCGAGGGGTTTTCCCAAATTGAAGTTCAGTTGCAACGACGCGCTGACTTAATTCCCAATCTGGTTGAGACTGTGAAGGGTTATGCCTCTCATGAAAGCGCAACTTTTGAAAAAGTAGTCCAAGCCCGAGCTCTAGCTACAAGTGCGCATAGCGTCGCTGATGTTGCTGCGGCTGACAACATGCTAACCCAAGCTCTTCGCGGGTTGCTTGCGGTCAGCGAGGCATATCCGGATCTAAAAGCATCAAGTAATTTCTTGTCTTTGCAGGAGGAATTGTCCACAACAGAGAACAAGATTGGCTTTGCTCGCCAGTACTACAACGACAATGTTCGCAAACTCAATCAGGCGATTGTCACCTTCCCAGGAAACTTTTTCGCCGGGGTAGCGAAAGTTGTCGCACGAGAGTTTTATGAGGTCAGTGATCCAGGCAAACGGGATGTTCCTGACGTCAGTTTTAGTTAGTAGCTGAAAATCTTGACTGATTTTCGTGATCTACAATCGGGCAACAAACGAAAGACCCTTCTGCTTTTGGCCCTCATGGGGAGCCTTTTTGCAGCGGCAATATATGCAGCGGCGGTTTATTCAGGTCAGACGAGCGTTGGCATTGTTCCAATAGCAATAGGGATTTCTGTGGCGGCGGTCTGGGGTTCTTACTATGGCTCAGACAAAATTGTCTTGACGATGACCGGCGCCAGAGTTATCGACCATGACAGTGCGCCCCAATTATTTAACCTTGTTCAAGAAATGACGATTGCTGCTGGTTTACCCATGCCAAAAATTGCCATCGTGGAAGATGTTGCCCCTAATGCCTTCGCCACAGGACGAGATCCTGAACATGCTGTAATCGCTTTTACAACTGGAATTCTAAATGTGATGGATCGTGACCAACTTCAAGGTATAACCGCTCACGAACTGGCACATGTGGCAAACCGAGATACTTTAGTTAGTGCAGTTGCCGCAACTACCGCGGGGGCAATCGCACTGCTAAGTGATCTCATCATTCGTATTACGTTCTTTGCTGGGGGCAATCGTCGCGACGAACAGCATGGCGGAGGTGGGAATCCGATTGTTATGGTAGCAGCCATTTTGGCATTGATACTTGCACCTATCGCGGCGCTACTACTTAAAGCAGCGGTCTCGCGAAATCGTGAGTCACTCGCTGATGCCACTGCAGTTTCATTCACTCGCAATCCAACGGGATTGCGTCGTGCCTTGGAAGAGTTAGCTAAAGACGATACTGTTGTGCAACAGCGTTCAAATGCCGTTGCACACATTTGGATTGAATCACCACTTGATAACAGCACTACATCAAAACTATTTGCCTCGCATCCGCCGATTGAGTCTCGCATTGCAGCGCTAAAAAGTATGGAAAACCCAGGTTCTTCAGTCTAAAAGTTACTCAGATGCCAAGGTTTGAGAACCTAATCATTGGGTATCAACTCTGAGATGGATGTAGCGGCGATGGGGAAATCGCCACCTCAAACATTTATCAGATGGGCTGTGGGCGAGGGGTAGTTATCGGCGACATCGACGTGTGTGTTGGCCTTCCTTTTGTCGGTGTGCGGGGACGCCATACCTTCGTCCACAGTTCTTATCTATTATTTTTGGCTATTTGTTCTTGGCGTTTCGCCTGATACGACCGTGTTGCTCTTCGCAATTGGTTGACAAGTTATTATCTGCACAATTTGTGCAAAGAAGTATCAGTTTTCGACACTCGAGATTGGCACAGTTGTGATACTTACTTGTTGGTGCCGAACAACGTTCGCATTCGGATAATATTTTTGAATCGGGTGAAAATTCATGATTCATTCGTTCGTCGAAAATGTAGAGCGAACCTTCCCAAAGGCCTTCATCGCCGAATTCCTCGCCATAGCGAACAATGCCACCTTCAATCTGATAGACCTCATTGAATCCCCGTGACTTCATTACAGACGAGAGCACCTCACAACGAATTCCACCTGTGCAATAGGTAACAATGGGCTTGTCCTTTAGGTGGTCGTACTTGCCGCTGTCAAACTCGGCCACAAAATCTTGGGTCGTTTCCACATCTGGCACGATTGCATTCTTGAATCTTCCGATTTGAGCTTCGAAGGCATTACGTGCATCAAAGAAAACTACTTCGTTCCCGCGTTCGGCAACCAAGGCGTTAACTTCAGCAGGCTTTAAATGAATGCCGCCACCTATAACACCACGCTCATTGACGATTAATTCACCTGGAGCCCCGAAGGTCACAATCTCGTCGCGTACCCGCACTTTCAGTTTCGGGAAATCGTGTCCAGTGCCCGCTGACCACTTAAAGTTAATCTTTCTAAAGCCCGGGTAATCCGTTGTCTTGTTAATGTATGACTTTAAATCGTTGATGTCACCACCCAGAGTCCCATTGATCCCATGAGTAGAGATGATGATGCGCCCTAATAGGTTGAATCGCTCGCATAGGTCACGTTGCCACAGGCGGACAGTTTCAGGATCCGCAATCGGGGTGAATCCGTAGAACAGGATCACTTTGGGAATGGACACAAGTGAATTCTAACTCAGCAAAGTATGACTGATTGTGTGTCCGGAGGGGGACTTGAACCCCCATCCCCGTGAAGGGACTAGCACCTCAAGCTAGCGCGTCTGCCTATTCCGCCACCCGGACTGGGTTGCTGGTTTGTCCAGCCTCGTAAGGATACCTAAGTTGGGGGCGAGTCTCAAATGAGAGCACATTGCAACAAACACTGGCACTAATAGGACAGACTTAACTTATGAGCGTTGAGCAACCGTCCGACATTGCAAGTGAAGTCGTAGAAATTGTGCGCGATCTCATCCAAATTGATACTTCTAACTATGGTGATGATTCTGGTCCAGGTGAAGCATTAGCTGCTGAATATGTTGAGGCAAAACTCAAAGAGGCTGGCATCGAATGCGAACGCTACGAGACCACTTCGGCAAAGAGGCAAGGTGTCTATGCGCGAATTGCTGGAACTAACTCACAGCGCCCCGCCCTGCTCTTGCATGGTCATCTGGATGTTGTCCCTGCTCAAGCATCGGATTGGACTTATGACCCATTCGCGGCCGAAATCCACGATGGCATGATTTGGGGTCGCGGAGCAGTTGATATGAAAGATGGCGATGGCATTATTTTGGCCATGGTTCGCGCTTGGGCTCGCGCTGGAATAAAACCAGAACGAGATATTGTTTTGCATTTTTTGCCAGATGAAGAAGCCGGAAGCCGTCATGGCTCACACTGGCTTGTTGATAAGCGCCCAGACATGTTTAGCGGAGTGAGTGAGGCAGTCGGTGAAGTTGGTGGTTACTCGCTAACGCTTGCTAACGAGAAACGGGTGTACCTCGTTCAGACAGCCGAAAAGGGAATTCGCTGGATGAAGTTGAGAGCCGAAGGAACTGCAGGACACGGATCCTTTCTAAATAATGACAATGCCGTTACGAAGTTGGCGCAAGCAGTGGCAGCCGTGGGTAATCACAAATTCGAGCTATCTCTGACTCCGACCGTGAGAGATTTTGTGAAGGCGATATCTGATTCACTCGGCATCGAATTATCTGCTGATGATCCAGAAGAGTTGCTGCGTCACCTTGGCCCAATTGCACGAATTGTGGGTGCCACGTTATCGAATACGGCGAACCCCACCATGTTAGATGCCGGTTACAAACACAATGTAATTCCAGGTGAAGCCAGCGCGATGATTGATGGCCGCTTTCTGCCTGGATTTGAAGATGAGCTAATTAAAGACATCGAGAGCCTATTGCCCGAAGGAGTATTTCGTGAGGATGTCATGGCAGACATTGCGCTGGAATCGCCATTTGATGTGCCACTTGTGGATGCGATGGCAAAAGCTATCCGTTCGCAAGACCCACTTGGGACACCAGTTCCGTACACACTCTCAGGTGGCACTGATGCTAAAGCAATTAGCAGCCTCGGGATAACTTGTTATGGTTTTCTTCCTCTGCTCCTACCGCCGGAACTAGATTTCAGCGCAATGTTTCATGGAGTAAATGAGAGGGTTCCAGTTTCGGGGCTTGAATTCGGAGTAAGAGTTATGGACACATTTGTTCGCGGCGCCTAAGACTGTGTTTGCAGTAAATCAGGCTGTTCTTTTAAGATGATAAATTTTTCGACGCAAGCGCACAAACTTTCGACCATCGGGAGTTATCCGGACTCTGTCTAGTTCCCAACGATCTATTTCAGCCATGATGGTTAAATAAGTTTTAACTTCTGATCTTTTCGAATCACGGCCAAAAGACAACTCCGTGAATTCCCAGACGGCGCTCATGTTTGATTCCAGCCAAATTCTGGATAACCAAGTGCAGGCTTAGAAACATCATCAAGCGCAGCGAAAATCTCAGGCGGTATCTGAGCATCCAAACCGTTGATGATGGCTCTCAATTGTGTCGCGGTTCGTGCACCGATAACGGCACAAGCAACTTGTGGACGGTCGAGAACCCACGCCAGTGCGACATCCAACGGGGTGTGGCCAAGAGCCTGGGCAGCCATACAAACTGCGTCGACAATAGTCCCAGGTCTCTCGGTTAAATACGGTGCAACAAAACCAGCGAAGTGCTTGGAAGCAGCACGTGAATCGGCTGGAGTGTTATTGCGGTATTTGCCAGTCAATACCCCGCGCCCAAGGGGTGACCATGCCATTATGCCAATGCCAAAAGTGTTCGCAGCAGGTAAAACTTCGCGTTCAATCCCGCGTTCGAGGAGTGAATATTCCATCTGTGCACTTATTAATGGGGCCACAGATCTAGTTAGTTGCTGGATACCTGCTGCCTGGGCAAGTTGCCATCCGGCATAGTTAGACACCCCGACGTAGCGCACCCGTCCCGAAGAAACAGCGGTTTCTAAGGCGTGAAGTGTCTCTTGGATCGGCGTTTGTGAATCCCAAGCGTGCATATGCCAGATGTCAATGTGATTGCGATTGAGCCGCTTGAGTGAAGTATCTAAACTTTGCAGCAGATTTGATCGACTGGCATTTCTAGAACGCGTAGCCCTGACACTGACTGCCTTAGTTGCAACCAACACATCAGGGTGCTCGCGAATGAATTCCCCGACAATCTCTTCGGAGACACCTTCGCTGTAAACATCAGCTGTATCAATTAGGCGTCCGCCGGCTTCGTAGAAAATGTTGAATAAGTCGCGTGCTTCATAGATGTCCGTGTCACGCCCCCAGGACATTGTGCCAAGTGCCAGCTTTGACACCTGCAAGCCACTTTGTCCCAGTGCGCGCAATTCCATAGGTTCACGCTAGCGTTTACTCAAGACGCATACGCGCGAAATTCAACTCGTGTTGGAAATAAATTGGAGAAAAATGTCAGATCATATGTCTTGGCTACAGGCGATAGTTCTCGGAATCTCTCAGGGGTTAACTGAATTTTTGCCCATTTCTTCATCTGCGCATGAAATGATCATCAACCACCTAGTCGGCTGGAAAGATGCTGGGGCGGCGTTCACGGCGATAACGCAGATTGGAACTGAAACGGCGGTTGTTATTTACTTTCGCAAAGATATTGTCGACATTGTCTCAAAGTGGTTTCAGAGTCTGACTAACAAGGAGTTACGTAGTCACCCGCATGCAAAAATGGGCTGGTATGTAATTTTCGGCACCCTGCCGATTGGATTTTTCGGGGTGTTGTTCAAGGACGCCATCGAAGGATCGCTGCGAAATCTCTGGATTGTTTCTGCAACGCTCATTATCGTTGGTGTTCTGCTCTGGGTAGCCGATGTCAAGGCTAAGCATGTCAAGACTGAAGAAGATCTTAATTTCGGAGAGTCAACAGTTTTTGGCTTAGGACAAGCACTGGCTTTAATTCCAGGTGTATCTCGTTCAGGCGCAACTATTTCTGCTGGCTTGTTCATGGGTTACAAGCGTGAAGTGGCGGCACGTTATGCGTTCCTACTTGCTATTCCAGCAGTTTTCGCCAGCGCAATATTTCAAATGCCCAACATTTCTCAAGATGAATTTGTCAACTGGCCAGCGACTATTGTTGCCACGCTAGTGGCCTTCGTCGTTGGGTACGTGGTTATCGCGCAACTCATGAAATATCTTGCAACCAATACTTTTCTCCCATTTGTTATCTATCGGATAGCGCTGGGTTTTTTATTGATTGGTTTGCTTGCTACAAATACGATTCCAGCTACCTAGAGCCATTTGGATTTTTTGAACGCACGCCATAGCAAGCCACAAGTGCCAAACATAATTCCCAGGGTTATCACGTAGCCATATCGCCAGGTTAGTTCAGGCATGTGTTCGAAGTTCATCCCATAGACTCCAGCCATCATGGTAGGAACTGCTGCGATTGCAACCCAGGCAGAAATTTTTCTCGTGTCATCATTTTGTTGAAGTGCTTGTCGAGACATTGAAGCCGAAAGCACAGTCGAAAGAAGTTGGTCGTGACTTTCTACCTGCTCGAGAACACGAAGGATGTGTTCACCTAAGTCTTGAAAATCATCCTGCAATGCTCGTGGGATAGCTGGGTTGGTTTTGGTTACAAAGAAGTGTGCTGATTGAGTGAGTGGATAAACTGCGCGACGTATCTCAAGGTTCTCTCGCTTAAGCAAGTAAATCGACTCTGCGTAATCAGCACGCTTAGGGGCAAATACAGCCTCTTCAATCTCGCGAATATCCTGAGCAACACCCTCGGAAACTTCAACGTACCCATCTGTTACCTGTTTCAAGATGGCATGTATCACAGCGAGAGGTCCAAGTTTTGTGGTTGAAGGTGTTGAGTCAATCATTTGCCTAACCGTTGCTAGACCGCCAACATCGCCATGTCGGACAGTGACTACATGCGAGTGATCAAAAAATATTGCTAACTGACCGGTCAGAACATCACTTGTGGCGTCCACATACTCCAAGGTTTTCACCACGATGAAACCACTGGTCTCGCCATGCCAACCAAAACTAGGTCTCACCTTGGGGTTTATTGCATCTTCTACTAAATGATCAGGTAACTGCAAAGCGTCTTGGACTGCTGAGAGTTCAGGTTCAGTTGGTTCAACAAATCCAATCCACATAAATGCATCATCATCAGGTGCGGCCGCCAATTTCCAATCGCGAACAAGTTTTTCACTCATAGATTGAGAAAGATTTATTGGCTTCTCATGAAGAGTTCCACTTTGATAAAGCCCATATCCAGTAATCATGTTCTTTACCCTTTCACGCATTAGTCTTAGAAAGTGGGAACTTTGCTCTTAATTCGTCATGGTCGTACTCCAGCTAATGTGCAAGGCATACTTGCTGGTCGTTCGGTTGGGGTAGAACTTGACCAAGTTGGTATTGATTCTGCGACTGCGCTTGGGCAGCGAGTAAAAGTGCTTGATGTTGCACATGTTGTAGTGAGCCCACTTGAACGGACCGTACAAACAGGAGAACTCGTCTTTGCAAACGGGGTGCAAATGACGAAAGAAGCCGGTCTGCTCGAGTGTGACTACGGAACTTGGCAAGGTCGCTCGCTTGCAGAATTGTCACTTGAGCCAGAGTGGAAAATCGTCCAAGATCGCCCTGATGAAATGGTTTTCCCGCAAGGGGAGTCCATGCAGGCTATGTCTGATCGCGCAATTAAGACAATACGTGACTGGGATATGCGATTGTCGCAAGAACATGGTGACTCAGTCATCTGGGCTGCAGTTAGTCACGGAGATATTATTAAGGCTATTTGTGCAGATGCGCTTGGTATTTCGCTGCGAAATTTTCAGCGTCTTTTAGTAGACCCTGCTTCGGTTAGCGTGATTCATTATGGTGAAAGTGGAGTTTCGGTTTCAAAACTAAATGACACTGGCGAATCATGGATAAGTAAACTAGGCGAAAAATCGGTAGCACCGACACTCGGCGGGCAAAGCGGTAAGGAACAAGAGTGATGAGCAGAATAGTTCACTTCTTCGATAATCCTGAACGTTTTGTCGTTGGCACGGTTGGGTTACCCGGAGACCGTACTTTTTTCATTCAAGTTAGACACGGATCACGAATTATCAGTGTTGCCCTTGAAAAGGAGCAAGTGTCGCTGCTCGCTGAACGAATTGATGAACTTTTAGATCAAGTGACTGCAACCGAAGGAATCAATACAAATTTCTTAGGGCCTGCAGACCTTGAACCAATGGACAACCCAATTGCAGAAGAGTTTCGTGTGGGTACTTTGTCTCTGGGTTGGAACAGCGCTTCCAAGCAAGTAGTGATCGAAGCGCATGCATCAACCGAATCAATGACTGAAGTACCAGACCTTGAGCAAGATAGTGATGTAGGCCCTGATGTGGTGCGGGTGCGCATTCTTGGTGCTTACGCTCGAGCATTCGTAAGTCGGGCATTTGCAGTGATAGGTGCGGGCCGCCCACCTTGTCCGCTATGTGAAGAGCCACTAGATCCTCGTGGTCACATCTGTGTTCGAGCAAATGGATACCGACGTCGTGGTTAGAAGATAGGCCAAGGGACAGCTGACCATTGTGTACTTGGTTCTGGAAATATTTTGCTGGATACCAAACTTCTGGCTCGTTCTAGCAAAGCATCAATTTCCGCTGCATCGAGAAGTTCTACGAGTTCACTGTTGGCTATCAGCGGAATGATTCGATTCAAATTGTGGATTAACGAATCCTCAATAGGTGACCCGATCCAGCCCCACAACACTGTTCGCAGCTTGAACTCTTCACTGAAAGTGAGGCCATGATCAATTCCAAAAACTTCACCCTGCTCATCAACTAAAATGTGCCCAGCTTTGCGATCTGCATTATTCATGATGACATCTAATACCGCCAACTGAGCCAATCTGGAAGACGGTGAATGCGCAAGAGTGACTTGCTTACCTTGTTCATCCAATCCGCTCAGAATTGTAAACCAGTCATCTGGAATGTTTTCTAATGAAAAGATATCTATAAGCCCTGTTTCTGCCTCAACCCAATTCTGTAAACTACCAAACCCAAGTGGACCCGTAACAAGTTTCGTTTCCGGAATAAGATCCCAACCTAAAAGTTGATCAAGCACGTATGCGGCGCGTTCGCGATTTGCTAATGTCCCTGTTGGAAAATCCCAAAGTTCTTGCTCTCCGGTAACTGGTTTATAAACATAAAGTTCAGCACCTGAGCGGGCCAAGTAGGTACCATTCGATGCGTGTTCTAATCGACCGACAATTTCCAAATCGGTCGTCAATTCGTTCACGCAATCCCCAAAAGTGAGTCCACTAGGACACTCATGTACCTAGACGAGCGAGCATCATCACCCTGACCACTTAGAGTCTCACGTGCCCAATTATCAACCAACTGCAATGCATGTGGGGTGTCGATATCGTCACTTAATGCAGCCACAACAGCGTCGCTTGCAGATGGCGCAGCAGACGGACATGCGAACGCATCACGCCACAATTTCAACCGAGTTTGGGCATCAACTAGATCTTGATCAAACCATTCCCAATCGCTGCGGTAATGATGCGCAAGAATAGCCAGACGAATGGCCATCGGATCAGTGCCCTGTGCGAGAAGTTTGGAAACCAGGATTAAGTTTCCTAGAGATTTACTCATTTTTTGACCGTTAAGGGCAACCATGCCTGTGTGCAAGAACGTGCTCGCAAATGGATAGTTGCCAGTTGCAGATTCGGCATGTGCGGCACTCATTTCATGGTGTGGAAACTTCAAGTCGCTGCCACCGCCTTGAATGTCAATAGTTTCGCCAAGATATTCCAGTGCAATGGCAGCGCACTCAATGTGCCAACCTGGCCGCCCAGGCCCAAAGGCAGAGGGCCAAGACGGGTCATTTGGACGTTTTGCTCGCCAAAGTAGTGCATCAAGTGGACTCTTTTTGCCGATACGTTGCGGATCTCCGCCTCGTTCAGCGAAAATTTCAACCATCTGGTGACGATTTAGGTGGCCGATAGTTCCGCTTGTTCGAGAATATGCATTATCAAAGTACAAATCTTCGCCCAACTGGTAACAAGCCCCAGCTTCCAAAATTTCGTGGACTCTCTTGACTACTAGAGGAATGGACTCGACTGCGCCGATGAAGTGATCGGGTGGGATAACCCTTAGTGCTTGCATATCTCCACGAAAAAGCTCGGTTTGTTCAATTGCAATTTCTCGCCAATCGCGACCCGTGGCATGTGCGCGCTCTATCAGCGGATCATCAACGTCAGTCACATTCTGCGCGTAGCGAACCTCGGCACCACTATTGCGCCAGACACGAATCAGGGTATCGAAGGCAACATAGGTCGCTGCATGCCCGATGTGTGTAGCGTCATAAGGGGTGATTCCGCAGACATAAATTGTTACTGCGCGCCCAGTGGGCAATGTAGTCAAACCCTGGGAAACAGAATCAAAGACCCTCGGCGCAGGAGATGGCGTGGCGATGTTTGGAACTTCAACACTTTGCCACGCCTGCATATCAATAGTCTAAGGTCGCAATCTCACTAAAGCCAGATTGCTAGGAAGTCTCTAGTCCTTCTTCTCATGATGTCCACCGAATTGCTTACGCATGGCAGAGAGAACTTTGTTTGCGAAAATGGATTTATCTCGTGATTCAAATCTGGAAAATACAGCGGCGGTTAGGACAGGCGCCGGTACGCCCTCTTCTATCGCAGCAATAGCAGTCCATCGACCTTCGCCTGAATCCGAAACTCGACCAGAGAACTCTTCAAGTTCTGGAGATTCATGCAACGAGATTGCGGTTAAATCAAGTAGCCAAGAAGCGACAACACTTCCCCGACGCCAAAGTTCAGTGATAGCTGCAATATCAAATTGATACTGATAGTGCTCAGGATTTGCTAAAGGGGCAGTTTCGGCATCAGCTGTGCGCGGCTTAAGACCCTCATCAGCAGATTTTAGAATGTTCAAACCTTCTGCATACGCTGCCATCAGCCCATACTCAATGCCGTTATGAACCATCTTTACAAAGTGACCAGCGCCAGATGGCCCACAGTGCAGCCATCCCTTTTCTTCATTTGTAATTTCACCAGTTCGCCCGGGTGAGCGAGGAGCGGTTTCAAGCCCAGGGGAGACCGCATCCCAAACTGGAGTAAGTAGTTTGACTGCGTTCGTATCGCCACCAATCATTAGGCAGTAGCCGCGCTCTAATCCCCAAACTCCACCGCTAGTGCCAACATCAAGGAAATGGACCCCCTTCTCACGGGCAGCAGCACTGTGTACCAGATCATCACGGTAATACGAGTTCCCGCCATCGATAATGATGTCATCAGCAGCCAAAGTCTCGATTAGTTCACTAACCACTGAATCCGTTATGCCACCGGCAGGGACCATAACCCAAATTGCCCTTGGCCCAGGAAGTAATTTCGCAAAATCTGCAATTGAATCGGCTGCTGTGAGTAGTTCTGGATTTTCTGCGGCCAAGTTGTTCGCAACGTCATTGTCCACATCAAAGACCACAACGTGAATCCCAGCAAGCGAAATTCGTCGAGCAAGATTCGCTCCCATGCGGCCAAGACCAATCATGCCTATGTGTGTGATGCTATCTACGTTGCTCATTGTTTCTCCAAAACTGGTCGTCCATTACGATTAAGCATATCGCCTGACCTGAAAGGTATTGCAGACCCTATGACACTTGTTGGTAATCCTGTAACTGAAAGCACAAATTGGGGAACGCTTTGCGATCTCGCTATCAAAGTAGGCGAGAAGCACATCCGTGACCTGTTTGTTGCCGATCCAAATCGAGCTAAGTCCCTATCTTTCTCAGCAAATGGCGTTGCGGTTGATTTCAGTCGACAAAGAGTCACTCAAGAGGTCATAGATTCCTTATGCGAGCTAGCTCGCGAGCGTGAAGTCTTATCCGCTCGCGATGCAATGTTTAAGGGAGAACACATCAACAACACCGAAGATCGTGCAGTTTTGCATACAGCCCTGCGTCTCCCAAAGGGTTCAAGTTTGATTGTTGATGGAGTGGACGTTGTTGCGCCTATCCATGAAGTCCTAGAACGCATGGAGATTCTTGCCAACGATGTCCGAGAAGGCAGGTGGCTGGGATTCACTGGAGCGCGCATAACTGATGTGGTCAACATTGGCATAGGTGGCTCTGACTTAGGTCCTGTGATGGCTTACGAAGCCTTGCGCCATTTCAGTTCTCGAGATTTGGCATTTCATTTCGTGAGCAATGTTGATGGAACGGATGTCGCTGAAGTACTAGCAAAAGTGAATCCGCTGACCACGCTTTTCATTGTGGCAAGTAAGACGTTTAGCACCATTGAAACAATGATGAATGCAACGACTGCTCGTGCGGCATTGCTTGCACTGGTACCTGATGCAGATGAGTCCGCTGTTGCTAGACATTTTGTGGCTGTTTCTACAAGTGCAAGCCGAGTATCAGATTTCGGCATCGATGTAAACAACATGTTTGGGTTCTGGGATTGGGTAGGCGGACGCTATTCAATGGATTCAAGTATTGGGCTGTCGACGATGATTGCGTTGGGGCCGGCGAATTATCGCGAATTGCTGAGCGGATTCCACGCCATGGACGAGCACTTCAAATCAGCGCCACTTGAAAGCAACTTACCTGCACTAATGGGATTAATTGGATTGTGGAACCGCTCGCTATTAGACATTGCGACTGTCGCGGTATTGCCATACGACCAGTACCTCACGCGTTTCCCGGCATATTTGCAGCAATTGATTATGGAAAGTAATGGCAAGTCAGTCACCCGCACGGGCAAGGATGTAAACACCGAGACGGGTGCAATTTATTGGGGCGAACCCGGCACAAACGGTCAACATTCGTTCTATCAACTTTTACACCAAGGCACGGCAACTGTGGCTTGCGATGTGCTGATGACGGCTAAGTCATTGAACCCAATTGGCGAACATCATGATGTCTTAGTCTCGAACGCGCTCGCTCAGGCAACTGTCTTGGCATTCGGTCGAACTCAAGATCAAGTTCGCGCCGCAAACGTGCCTGAACATTTAGTTGCTCACAAGGAAATGCCAGGTAATCGTCCAACGACTCTAATCAGCGTCGATCAAATAACTCCATTTATTTTGGGTTCGCTTGTGTCCATGTATGAACATCTAACTTTTGTTCAAGGAATCGTTTGGGGAATCAACTCATTTGATCAATGGGGTGTGGAGCTCGGGAAAGAACTCGCGACGAATATCACGCCATTTTTAACAAATGATGCAGACTTGAGCGCATTCGATTCCGCAACAGCGCAAGCAATAATTTGGTACCGAGCTAATCGATTGAATTAACTTTCGCGTCGGCGTAAGTATCGCTCAAACTCCTTGGCGATGGCTTCTCCAGATGCCTCTGGCAATTCAGCAGCGTCCTGCGACTCTTCTAGATTGCGCACGTACTCGGCAATATCATCGTCATCTTTAGTTAGTTCTTCAACGCCTGTTTCCCATGCACGAGACTCCTCAACGAGATCTGCAACGGGGATGCTCGTGTTTAGAACGTCCTCTAATCCGCGGATGAGTGCGAGTGTGGCCTTTGGGCAAGGTGGATTTGCGACGTAATGCGGAATCGCCGCCCAAAGGGAAATACCACTAATACCTACCGCGTCACACTCTGCTTGCAAAATACCCAAAATACCGGTCGGTCCCTCGTACTTAGATGATTCAAAGCCTGTGACTTCCTGCAAAATCCGATTTGAGGTCGTCCCGTTTATTGGTATCGGGCGTGTGTGTGGAACATCTGCAAGCATCGCACCTAAACCGATGATGACAGTGTCATGATCGGTAGGAATTACATTCATAATCTCGGCACAAAATTGCTTCCAACGTTTACTCGGTTCCATACCTTGGATTAAATAGATTTCTGAGTCTGGAAGTGTGGCGGAACTTGTCTTGTATACCGAGGCACCAGGCCAAATAATTTCTCGCTCACCAGTCAAACCGATTGCCGCTTCTGGGCGGCTGAATTGGTAGTCGTAGTAGTTATCAGGAGCAATCTCAAAAATCTCGTCACAATCCCAAACCTCAAGGAGATGTTCAATCGTGTCGGTGGCAGTCTCCCCAGCATCACTCCAGCCGCCAAAGGCAGCTATGACGATGGTTGTCTTTTGTGGAAACCTCTGCGATGCACTCACGCATTACCCCTTGATCAGTTGTTGTAGCAAGTTTACTTGCCTTGAGTGGGTCGGGACACTAATAACCTGACAGAATTGATCAATCTGCAGAATACTTTCTGTGCGGTCTAAGGAGCGTTATGTCTACCACGGTAAATCCAGCAAACTTCCAAGTGGGTGACCGCGTTCAACTTACTGACGTTAAGGCTAGGCATCACACGATTGTTCTGGAGACTGGGCGCCAATTTCACACCAACCACGGCGCTATTGAGCACGACGATTTAATCGGCTCACCCGAAGGCTCTACCGTCACATCGACAGCCAAAATGGTTTACCTAGCCCTACGCCCATTATTGATGGACTTTGTTCTTTCCATGCCTCGCGGGGCGGCGGTCGTATATCCCAAGGATGCCGCAGCTATTGTCGGTTTTGCTGATATTTTCCCTGGGGCCATAGTCGTTGAGGCAGGTGTGGGTTCTGGGGCACTTTCTTGTTCGTTGCTTCGGGCAATCGGTGAACATGGTCACCTTTACAGTTATGAACGCCGCGAGGATTTTGCGAAAATCGCCGAGAAGAACGCGACTAACTTCTTTCGCGCGCGGCCTGAAAATTGGACCATCACGCTTGGTGATTTGCAAACTGAAGTGCATGAACTTGAATCGGGAAGTGTGGACCGAGTAGTTCTGGACATGTTGGCCCCATGGGAGTGTGTCGCTGCCATTGCCCAAGTGCTGCGGCCAGGTGGAGTTGCTATTTTTTACGTAGCAACCACAACCCAGATGTCTCGAATAGTCGAGGAATTACGAACCGACAAGCGCTGGACCGATCCACAGGCACAAGAATTGATTCAACGCCCTTGGCATGTTGAAGGCCTCGCGGTGCGACCAAACCACAGAATGCAGGGCCATACCGGCTTCTTGGTGACGGCCAGACGACTTGCAGATGGGACAGTCTTACCACCACGACGAATTAGGCCAGCAAAAGGTGCAATCGAAGGCATCGAAGAGTTAGGGTCACAGAAGGAAAAGGAGTTACCGTGAGCGAATCGCCAATCAACGCCGAATCATTAAATGCGTTGAACTCCAGAGTTGAAGAACTCACAAATTCTAATCAACGACTTGCTATTACCCTGCGTGAAGCTCGAGAGCAGTTAGTTGCTTTGGGTGAAGAAGTTGAGAAATTAAGTACGCCACCCAATGGCTTTGCAATCTACATTGGCGCAGCGCTGGATAACTTTCATGATGTCGCGGTAAACGGTCGAAAAATGCGAGTCGCCCTAAGCCCTGATGTCAATGTTTCCGACTTATTCGTCGGTCAAGAAGTTATTCTCAACGAATCTATGAACATAGTGTTAGCGGCCGCAATGGTTGACCATGGGATTTTGGTAAGTATTAAAGAAGTTCTCGCTGATGGATTCCGCGCACTAGTTTCAGGACGTAATGACGAAGAGCAAGTTGTTCGATTGAGTTCGCAACTTCAAACCTTGAACCTTCGCCCAGGCGACAGTGTTTTGTGCGACCTCTCAGCCGGGTTCGCTTTTGAAAAAATTGCTAAATCAGAAATCGAAGAATTAGTTCTCGAAGAAGTCCCAGACATTCAATACGAAGATATAGGCGGCCTTGGCACTCAGATAGAAATGATCAGGGATGCTGTGGAATTGCCATTCCTGCATGCAGATCTTTTCAGTGCATACGACTTAAAGGCGCCTAAGGGTATTTTGCTATATGGCCCGCCGGGATGTGGAAAAACGCTTATCGCTAAGGCTGTTGCTAATTCCCTGGCCAAAAAGGTCGCTGAGGTCAATCCCGACGGAAGCGGTAAGAGTTACTTCATTAACATCAAAGGTCCTGAACTCCTCAACAAATATGTCGGCGAGACCGAACGACAGATTCGGCTTATTTTTCAAAGAGCACGCGATAAAGCTAATACTGGAACCCCAGTTATCGTTTTCTTCGACGAGATGGATTCTCTTTTTCGCACTCGTGGGACAGGAATATCCAGCGATGTCGAAAACACGATCGTGCCACAGTTGCTCAGTGAAATTGATGGGGTAGAAGCACTGGAGAATGTAATCGTAATCGGTGCTTCTAATCGTGAGGACATGATAGATCCAGCAATTCTGCGACCCGGTCGCCTCGATGTAAAAATTAAGATCGAGCGACCAAATGCCCAGGCTGCGCGAGAAATTTTTGCGAAGTACTTAAACACTCGTGTTCCAATTCATCAGGATGAAATCGAAAAGGCTCAAGGAAATCTAGATGAAGCAATACGCCTGATGATTGATTCAGTTGTTGAGCGCATGTATGACACTTCTTCAGACAGTGCTTTTCTTGAAGTAACTTATGCGAATGGCGATCGTGAAGTTTTGTATTTCAAAGATTTCAGCTCTGGTGCCATGATTGAAAACATTGTGGCCAGAGCAAAGAAACTTGCTATCAAGGATCAACTTGTGAATGGCGAGCCTGGCATTCGTGAACTTCACTTACTTGTTGCCTGTAATCAAGAGTTCCGAGAGAACGAGGATTTACCTAACACTACAAATCCTGACGATTGGGCAAAGATTTCTGGCAAAAAGGGTGAACGCATCGTATACATGCGTACTCTTATCAAGACTGAAACTGGTGTAACCGAGGGTCGCACGATTGATACGTCAACATCTGCGGTTCTCTAGGAATCTTCTGTGTCCGTTCATCGCATAATGGGTGTGGAGTCTGAGTATGGAATTTTGGCGCCAAATAATCCAAAGGCAAATCCGGTCACACTTTCAACCCAAGTGGTCAACGCCTATTCAAGTTTTTTATTTCCAAACCGTCTAGAGCGAATGCGCTGGGATTATGATGTCGAAACCCCACTGCAAGACTCCAGAGGTTATGCGCTAGAGCGAGCCGATGCGTCCACGGAACTGCTTACAGATTCTGATTATGGTGTGCCTAACGTTGTTCTACCCAATGGTGGAAGATTCTATGTTGATCACGCACACCCTGAGTATGCCTCGCCCGAGGTTAGCAATCCATGGGATGCGGCGCTCTGGGATGTGGCCGGGGACCGAATCATGGCGCAGGCGGCCAAATTAGCAAGCGGGCTAACCGGCGAATTAATTGTCGCTTATAAGAACAACTCTGATGGTAAAGGTGCCAGTTACGGGACTCATGAGAATTACCAAGTTCAACGAGATGTTGACTTCGATAAGTTCGTAGATTTTTTAACACCGTTTTTTGTGACGAGATCAATTTTCGTAGGATCTGGACGCGTAGGAATTGGTCAAGAAGGTCGGAGTCTAGGTTTCCAAATCTCATCAAGAGCTGATTTCTTTGAGGCGCAAGTTGGGTTGGAGACAACAGTCCGACGTCCCATCATCAATACTCGCGATGAGCCACACGCGGATGCAAACATTTTTAGGCGGCTGCATGTAATCGTAGGTGATGCCAACATGTCGCAGGAATCTACCTATCTGAAGATGGGCATCACCGCAATTGTTTTGTCGATGATTGAAGCGGATTACTTAAACGACAAACTTTCGCTAGTCAATCCAGTTTCAGCGATGCATCAAGTCAGCCACGACTTGGATTTGAGCACGACTCTTAAAATGCAAGATGGGCGTAATCTTTCTGCAATCGCGATTCAACGTATCTACCTGTCTGCGGCTCAAGAATTCATTAGAGACTTCAACATCAACGATGATATGACAATTGATGTGCTTGAGCGTTGGAGTGAAATTCTCAAGCAACTGGAAACCGACAAGATGATCTTGGCTAACAGAGTTGATTGGATAGCAAAACTTTCAATCTTGCAGGGCTATCTACAGCGTGACGGTCGAGGCTGGCTGGATCCGCGATTGGCTACTGTGGATTTGCAATATGCGGATTTACGTCCAGACAAAGGCCTGGCGCTGATGCTACAAAATCGCAGTCACATGAATTATTTGTTCTCAGAAGCGCAGGTTTCAGCCGCGGTTGAGAATCCACCAATAGATACCAGAGCATATTTCCGCGGGCAATGTGTAAAACACTTTGGGGATTTAATTCACGCGGGATCTTGGGATTCAGTAATTTTTGAATCTGGTCTTGATGAACGATTAATCCGAATATTGACACCAGATGCCCGAAAGGGGACAGAGCATTTGACCAGCACCATCTTTGATCAGAATATCAATCTGCATGATTTTCTTAAGGCTTTGAGCGCAGACAACCAGACTGCAATAGTCTGAATACATGTCAATCACGGAGAAATCATGACGCAGAGTGAGTTTGTAAATCCTAAGAAAGCGGCTAACGCGATTGGCGAGCCCGAATCTACTTCAGCAGTTAAACAAAATGTTGTCGATTTCTCAGATTTCTTAGATCAGATTGACAGTGTTCTGGAGAAAAATGCCGAAGAGTTCGTCAATAACTTCGTGCAAAAGGGTGGCGAATGAAGTTAGTCTCGCCGCAACAAAGACATGACTGATCAAAGTGTCCGGCGAATATTCGGCTTGGAGACTGAATTTGGTCTCACTTGCATGTCTAGTGGACAACGAACCCTGACAACTGATGAAACAGCTCGCTTTTTATTCGCACGTCAGGGGCATGCTTCTTCGAGCAGTAATGCCTTTCTGTCCAATGGATCTCGGCTGTATTTGGACGTTGGCAGTCACCCTGAATATGCGACAGCTGAGTGTGATTCGCTTGTGGACCTGCTGAATCAAGATCGTGCTGGAGAGCTGATATTGCAAGATTTGGTTTCTGATGCTCAGGTCGCAATGGCTGATGCGGGAGTCAAAGGGGAGATCTACCTTTTCAAGAACAATACTGACTCATCTGGTAATTCCTATGGCAGTCATGAGAATTATTTACTACGACGGCGAAACGATTTTGCGGGGCAACTAGATAGCCTCTTGCCATTTCTGATAACAAGGCAACTTTTTTGTGGCGCGGGAAAGGTCCTCACAACCCCAAGAGGTGTGCAATTTGCATTCTCGCAGCGCGCTGACCATATGTGGGATGGAGTTTCAAGTTCGACGACGCGTTCGCGCCCTATGATCAACACAAGAGATGAGCCCCATGCCGATTCCGATTTGTATCGCAGACTTCATGTCATTGTTGGCGACTCGAACATGGCAGAGCCCACGACACTTGTGAAATTTGTCTCGATGGATCTTCTTCTGCGGGTATTAGAGGCCGGAAAGTTGAGGCGTGACCTAACGCTTGAGAACAACATCAGGGCAATCCGTGATGTTTCCCATGACACAACGGGTCGGGCAAAGTTAACGCAATCAAATGGCAGAACTGTTACGGCACTGGAGTTAGCGCAGGAATATCTAGAGTTGGTCAAGAACTATGTCGACAGTCAGCAATTCGTTTTGTCGCCAGAACATATTTATGGACTTGAATTATGGGAACGATCCCTATCAGCAATAGCAACTGATAATACGTCGCTGATTGACACAGAAATTGATTGGGCGATAAAGCAAAGGCTTATCAACCTTTACGCACAAAAGCACAATCTCAGTCTGGACTCGGCCGTTATCGCTCAACTCGATTTGTGTTTTCATGACACTAATCCAAATCGTGGAATTTTTCGCCTTCTAGAGACAAGCGGTCAGGCCCGCAGGTTAACTGAGCCAAATGATGTCCTCGTGGCGAAAACTACTCCACCAGCCACGACTAGGGCAAAGTTGAGGGGAGATTTCATAGCGAAAGCGGCTCTTGTAGGATGCGAAGTCATCGTTGACTGGACGCACTTGAAAATAAATGATGCCACGCAACGAACCATCATCTGTAATGATCCCTTCGCGTCTGTTGACGAGCGTGTTGAACAGTTGATTGCCTATTTATAGGAAAAATATTTGGATTTTCCGGCTCTTGTCTGCGCGCCGATTTATGGGTTGAATTCTCTTTTGGCTATTCTTTAAATATGCTAAAACGAAATGTCGTTGTCGTCGCCCTGTGCGCACTTGCCCTGTCCTCTTGTTCACTCTCAAATCGCGAGACTGGCCTAACATCAGAATCTGGAGCGAGCGAGGTTGAACAATCCCTGGCCCCTAGTTCTACGCCACCGCTACTCAGGTAGGGGGTATGGTTCTTGGCCCAGTTACGGTTTCCGGTGATATTGGCATAGAGCCAAAAGTAGTAGTAGATGTCCAGGCGCAGCCAGTGACAGATTTGCTGCAAAAAGATTTAGCGGTTGGCAGCGGCCCTGCTGTAGTCTCCACATCAACGGTTACTGCACATTACGTCGGCTATGGCGCAGCGAGCGGATTGAAATTTGACGGTTCGTGGGAATCTGGCAGTCCTGCTACTTTCCCATTGGCAAACGTCATTGTTGGCTGGCAAGAGGGTCTTTTGGGTATGCAGGCGGGTGGCCGACGAATCTTGGTGATTCCCGGCGCGATGGCCTATGGCAGTTCACCGCCGAGTTCAGCAATTGCACCCAACGAGACGCTAATTTTCGTGGTCGATTTAGTCAGCTTCCAGTAAGTCAATTGGTCAATAATCTTTCATGTTCATAGAGGAGAAACATAAATGGAAAAGCCAGAAATCGATTTTCCCGAAGGGCCAGCACCAACGGAATTAGTGCTTGATGACATCGTTGTTGGCGAAGGGTCGGTAGCGAAGCCAGGGGACAAAGTTCGGGTTCACTATGTTGGCGTTGAATACGAAACTGGCGACCAATTTGATGCATCTTGGGATCGCGGCGAATCAATCGAATTTCCACTCAGTGGGTTAATCGCCGGTTGGCAAGAAGGTATCCCTGGCATGGCTGTGGGAGGTCGTCGCAAGTTGACCATCCCGCCACTTTTAGCTTACGGCCCAGCTGGTGGGGGACATCGCCTTTCTGGTAAGACGCTTATCTTCGTCATTGACCTACTAGGCGTTGCATAGGTTATGTCGGCGCAGACAGAACGGCTTTTAAACCTTATGTTTGCGCTTATCAATACTCGTGTGCCACTTTCAAAAGCTGACATTCGCGTCAGAGTGGGTGGATACGACCGCAGCGCGAGTGTTGAGGCGTTCAATCGCATGTTTGAGCGCGACAAGAAGATGTTGCGAGACATCCATGTACCCCTGCAAACTAAGCCAATTGATCCAGGTTTCAATGATGAAGACGGCTATAAAATTGATCGTGACGCTTGGCTGCTTCCCGAATTAGACATCTCAGAACTCGAACAAGCAACTCTCAGTATTGCCGTACACGCCTGGAAAAATAAGCAAATTGCGACCCAAGCCAACAATGCGCTCGGCTGGTTAACCGATTCGCCATTCCAGCGAGCAACATCACTTCACCTTGGTTTGGCCAACGGCAAAGATGGTGTGAACGAGATTTTCGAAGCGATTTGTAATCGAAAAGTTGTGCGCTTCGACTATAAATCTCGCGAACAAGATGACATAGCAAGTCGCACAGTTGACCCATGGCGAATCATCGTGACCGGTGGACATTGGTATTTGGTTGGCTTTGACCATGATCGTCAAGAGCGTCGCACTTATAAACTTGACCGAATCAAGTCGCAGATCTCAATTCTCGAGCAAGATGTAACAAACGAAATCCCGGCCGATTTTTCGGCAATTGAGGTCGTGAGTCACTGGCGTCAAGTCGAGACAGATCAGCAAGTCGCACTAATCAGAGCAACAAAAGGCCGGGCAGGTTTACTGCGATTACAAGCGACAGACATAGATGAGAAGAATGACCATGATTTACTTCACATCGAATATTCAAATGAGATAGTGCTAGCTCGCGACCTGGCAAGTGTTTGTGACTATGTTGAAGTTATCGAACCTCTGAGTCTGGCAGTTGCCGTAACTGAAATCATTCGCAAATCTATGGACAGGAACAATCTATGAGTGTTCCGTTGGAAAAAATCATTGCGATGTTGCCGTGGCTTGCCGCGCACCCCGATGTTGAAGTGTCAGAATTTGCGCAAGCTTTTGGCTTGAATAACCGTCAAGCTCGCGACATGGTACAGATGCTGACTCTTACCGGTCCTGGCCAAGACGGTGGTCAGTTGGTCGACATCGATTACGAAGATGATGTGATATTTGTGCGCGAGGCGCATAATTTCAATAGACCTGTTCGTTTCAATCGAGTTCAGGTCGCTAGCATCCTGACTGGCTTGCAATACCTCCGCTCTGTATCTGATCCGGTTTCTTACCCAGTTATAGATGGATTGATAGGCAAACTCGCTCCGCTTGCAGGTTTTACCGGGCTGCCGCTTGAAATCTTAAGTAGCGGGGTAGACGAGGAAATCCTGCGCTTGGTTCATGAAGCAATAAACAATTCAACCAATCTAGAAATTGAATATTCAGCTGGGACAGGCGATGTCTCCAAGCGCATAGTTGAGCCTAGCCATCTCGAGACTCGTGAAGATGTCACATACCTGGTGGCATGGTGCCAACTTAAGGCCGACAGTAGAACTTTTCGCCTAGACCGAATCCTAAATGTGGACATAAGCCAGGCGCCTTCAACCAATACCCAAGGGATAGTTCCTACGATTGATTCTCCGGATGCAATTCTAGTAACGCTGTTATCAACTATTGAGATGGCAGAGGAATTCGATCCGAGCCTTGTCGTTTCCAAGCAAGCGCAATCAGAAGCCACGGTCAAGCTGGTGCTTAAAGTTGGCTCAATCGATTGGATTTCTGGCTTTATCCTTGCTAGTGGTGGTGCTGTAAAGGCACTAGAGCCTGCGGAACTTTGTGCCAACATTGCATTTCGCAGTCAAATTTGGCTGGACCGAGCCAATGCAAATTAGTGCGATACTTAGGTAAGAGCCTTAGAGGGAGTCAGTATGCGAGCACTTTTTGAATCACCAGCCGGGTTATTGCTTTTACTTTTGGTTATCGTACTTTTTGGTGCAAAGAAGATGCCAGACGCGGCCCGTAGTTTGGGTCGTTCCATCCGCATATTTAAGTCAGAAATGGATTCTCCAAACTCCGAAAAAAAAGATGCTGCACCAGGCGAATCCCCAGATAGTTCAAATAAAGACTCCAATTAATTAGTCGATGACTCAGTTGGCGCGGGATGCGCAGGTTCAAGGGATGACTATAGCTGCGCATTTAAGAGAGTTACGCTCACGCTTAGTGAAATCCGCTTTGGCTGTTCTGCTTGCAACCGTATCTGTTTGGAATCAGTTTCCACTCTTTTTCGATCTAATTCGAAAGCCATTCGAGCAAGTTACTGAAACTTTTCCAAATGCAATTTTGGCACTCACGGGGGTAACAAGCGGCTTCTCGCTTCAATTACGAGTCTCACTTGCGGTAGCAATAATAGTGTCCAGTCCAGTCTGGCTATATCAGCTTTGGCGCTTTATCTCCCCGGGACTTCATCGCAATGAACGCAAGTGGGCATACGCGTTTACTTTGGTAGCGGTTCCGCTCTTTGTGTCGGGAATAGCTTTGGCCTATGCCGTAATGCCAAAAATGCTTGAGGTGTTGTTCACATTCACTCCAAATGATGTCTCCAATGTAACAAGTGTCGACAGTTACTTAAGCTTTTTCTTTCACTTAACTCTTTTCTTTGGCATTGGCTTTTTACTTCCTTTGGTTTTGGTGATGCTCAACGTAGTTGGAATTCTCAGTAGCAGAACACTTTTGAGTTCCTGGCGTTGGATAATTTTGGGCAGCTTTATTTTTGGTGCAGTTGCCACACCGAGTGGTGATCCACTGGGCATGACCTTCGTGGCTATCCCGATGATGGTTCTTTCTCTAATTGCTATCGGAATCACGCAAATGATCGATCGCAGCAAAGCGCGTAAATCTCAGCGAGCAGGAACCGACCAATGGGACGATAACGAACAATCCCCAGTAACTTAGTCTTCATTCATTCGCATTTCACGCACGATAGTTCTAATGCCACGCGAGTGTGACAGGTTAGTTTGGCAGGTACAACGTAACCTAGATACATGACAACTTCTCCTGCTGAGCGTTTTGCGGCAGCCAAAGCGCGCTCTAGTGAGAGTAAGTCATTCTTAGGAAGTTTTAAGGAATCCTTACCCTTTGAAATGGATCCATTCCAACTCGAGGGTTGTCGTGCAATTGCCAGCGGTCAAGGTGTTTTAGTTGCAGCGCCAACTAGTGCAGGTAAGACGGTTGTCGGTCAATTCGCGGTCTACACAGCGCTAAGCCAACAGTCGAGATGTTTCTACACAACCCCAATAAAAGCCCTATCAAATCAAAAGTTTGCTGAATTTGCCCAAATTTACGGCGCTGAAAATGTTGGCCTGCTTACCGGCGACAACAACATCAACGGTGATGCTCCGATAGTTGTCATGACTACCGAGGTTCTACGAAACATGCTTTACGAAGGCACATCGGCAATAACTGGCTTAACACATGTTGTGATGGACGAGGTGCACTACCTGGCGGACCGAAATCGCGGTGCTGTTTGGGAAGAGGTAATCATTCACCTGCCCCAGTCTGTGTCAGTCGTAGCACTGTCAGCAACAGTGAGTAATGCGGAAGAATTTGGTGATTGGCTCAGAACTGTACGCGGCGAAACCCAAGTTGTTGTCGAAGAAATTCGGCCAACCCCACTCCAGCAACATGTAATGGTTGGCGATGAGTTACTTGACTTGTTTGTGTCTGGTCCAGAACTCACGGTAAATCCTGAACTTGCGCGGTATGCCCATAATGAGCGACAAAACCAGCGCTACAGTGGTGGACGCCGTGGACGTTTCCAAAGTCGCTTAACTCCCTCGCGCATGAATGTGATTCTTGAGTTGCAAGATCAGGATCTGTTACCAGGAATCACTTTTATTTTCTCAAGAGCCGCGTGTAATGATGCCGTTTCACAGTGCCTAAATGCGGGGCTTACTTTAACCTCACCACAAGAGCAGTTACTCATTCGCGGCATTGTTGATCAGAAATTTCCTGATGCAACGAGTGAAGAGCTACGCGTTTTAGGTTTTGGTCCATGGCGAGACGCCTTAGAAAGGGGACTTGCCTCACATCATGCCGGAATGCTCCCAGCCTTCAAACAGGTAGTGGAGGAGCTATATCAACAAGGATTTATCAAGATGGTCTTTGCGACCGAAACCTTGGCGCTCGGGATAAACATGCCAGCGCGATCGGTCGTTCTGGAAAAACTCACTAAGTGGAATGGAACCGCGCATGCCCCAGTTACCCCGGGGGAGTACACCCAGCTGACCGGGCGCGCTGGTCGCCGAGGTATCGATTCTCAAGGACACGCAATCGTTGTCTGGCATGCTGATTTGGACCCAAATGCCTTGGCAGGTTTGGCTAGCACCAGAACATATCCACTGAAATCAAGTTTCAGACCTTCATACAATATGGCCATCAATCTGATCGGCTCCTTTGGAACACATCGAGCTCGCGAATTACTTGAGTCATCGTTCGCGCAATTCCAGGCTGATCGTGGTGTTGTGGGATTAGCGACTCAGCTGCGGCACACCGAGGATGCCCTAACTGGTTATCAAGATGCAATGACTTGTCATTTAGGAAATTTTGCAGACTATATGGAACTGCGGCGTCAACTTTCTTTCCTAGAAAAGGACACAGCCCGAGACAATGTTCGAGAGCGACGAAACCGTGCTGTTATTTTCCTAAATGAACTTGGCCGCGGCGATGTTTTTGTTGTTGGTAATGGCAGACGTTCTCATGTCCCATACGTAGTCATTGATACCGCGCGCGACATAGACGATCCTCGACCAAGAGTCATGTCAACGAGCAAACAAGTCAAACGTATTGGTCAAGAAGATCTTGACGATGATGGCCGATTCATCGGACGTGTTAACCTGCCACCAACGTTTGACTCTCGTTCTGTGAAAACCAGAAACTGGCTTAGTGATCAAATAGAACAACTTGCTCGCAAAACTCCTAAAATTGATGTCGAGAAACGCTCAGAAAATCGAACTGATATAGAAATCGCGCGTCTTCGTAAGGCGTTGCGCGCTCATGTGTGTCACGGTTGTAATGATCGAGAAGCGCACGTTCGATGGTTTGAGCGGGTTAGTTCAACTCAGCGGGACATTGCGCGTTTGGAAACAAAAGTCGAGCAGCGTACGAGTTCGATCGCTAGAGATTTTGACCGTATTTGTGCAGTACTAACAAGCCTGGGCTATCTAGCCAAAATTGAAGGCGGCCATGAAGTCACAGCAAGCGGTGCAGTGCTTGGTCGAATCTATTGCGAGCTAGATCTTCTTGTTGCTGAATGTTTAACGGCTGGCATTTGGGAAGGACTCGAGCCCGATCAGCTAGCAAGCGCAGTGAGCACACTGGTTTTTGAATCACGTCGTGACAATGATGGTGAACCTGCCCGCATTCCTGAAGGTAATTTAGGTGACGCACTTTATGAGATGGCCGGGCTATGGGGCTCGCTAAAAGATGTAGAAAGTCAAAATCGTGTTGATCATTTGCGCGAGATGGATCCCGGGTTCATCTGGCCAACTTCAAAGTGGGCTAGAGGTCAAGATGTCGCCCGAGTTCTAAAAAACAGTGATTTACAGCCAGGTGACTTTGTGCGTTGGACAAAACAGGTTATTGATTTACTCAGCCAGATTGCCATGGCGACCGAAACCCCAGAAATTGCATCATCAGCTCGCAAGGCATTGGACCAGATCGACAGGGGAATCGTCGCATGGTAGCCAAGGGGCTTTATTTCGATACTGCCACTTTGTACTATCGCGCCTATTACGCAGTACCTGAGTCAGTTGTTGCCCCAGATGGGACACCATCAGGAGCGCTTCGCGGTTTCTTAGATATGGCCTCAACTTTGGTCGAGCAGTATCCAGCATCGCTTGTTGTCTTTGCCTGGGATGACGACTGGCGCCCGCTTTGGCGGGTTGACCTACTGAATACTTACAAAGCTCATCGTGTCGCTGGCGTTGATGAGACCGGGGATTCACTCGAAGAAGTACCTGACACATTAAGTGAACAAATTGCTGCAATAGCCCAAATATTAGACGCGATTGGTTTACCCAGAATAGGCGAACATGGTTTTGAAGCAGACGACATCTTGGGTTCGCTAGTTGCGCAGTATGACATGCCAGCGGACATTGTTACTGGTGATCGTGACCTTCTGCAGTTGGTAAGTGACCAGAGAAAAAGAAGGGTACTTTCCATTACCAAGGGCTTAAAGAATCTTGAGATCTTTGATGATTCTGCTCTGCGTGCCAAGTATGGAATTACCGGGAGTGAGTATGTTGATTTCTCGGTTCTTCGTGGTGACCCTTCTGATGGTCTGCCTGGTGTCAAAGGAATTGGCGAGAAGACCGCGGCTAACTTGGTAAATCAATTCGGTTCAATTCAAATGATGTTAAGTTCGCTTTCTAACGAGAGCATGCCCATGGCCCCAAGCGTTCGACGTAACCTTTCGGCGAGCACCGATTATCTGGCAAGAGCCAAGCAAGTTGTCAGCCTTCGCCAAGATGCTAATCTGCCTAATAGTCTTTTAATGCCAACGAGACCCAGAGATCAGGACATGATTCAACATATAATTGAGCGCTGGGGAATAGAACGTCAAGTTAGCCGCCTTCTCAAGGCTGTTGCACTTGCACTTGAGACTTAAGAAAGGTAACTATGAATAAGTCCGATTTTGTCACACGCATCAGCAAAGTGGCTGGTGCACTCACTATGGCTGGCAAGGATTTGCTGCTCGTCTCGCCAGGTGCTGACCTTAGGTACTTAATTGGATATGACGCACTGCCACTTGAGCGCCTAACCTGCCTAGCCGTGAATGCCGAAGGTAGATCTTGGTTGATTGTGCCAAAACTTGAACTGCCAGCAGCTATGGCCAGTGGGGTTGCCGACATTCCAGTTCAATTACTTGACTGGGAAGAGACTCAGAATCCATACGAGTTACTCGCAAGTGAAATCGGTCAAATCAAAGCGCCGATTGCAAATAATTTGATGTGGCTGGAAAAGGCAAAATTTTTAGGAAATGCCTTTGGAGTCGAGCTTGAATTAGCAAATGAATTGTTATCAGATTTGAGATTAGTTAAGTCATCATTTGAAATTGATGCGCTACATGAGGCCGGCCATGCCATTGATCGAGTGCACTCGTCGATGGAAAAGTGGTTAAAGCCGGGTCGAACCGAACGCGAAGTAGGTCGTGACATTGCTGCGGCGATAATTCAAGAAGGTCATGTAACCGTGGACTTTGTTATTGTCGCAAGTGGTCCAAATGGCGCTAGTCCGCATCATGAATTATCAGATCGTGTCATCGGTTTAGGGGACCCAATCGTTGTCGACATTGGTGGCACTATGCCCTCGGGGTACTGTAGCGATTCCACTCGAATGTATGTGTGTGGTCAACCACCAGCAGATTTCCTAGAAAAATACGAAATCTTAAAGGTCGCTCAACAGCTAGCGTTTGAACAGGCCGCCATCGGCGTAACTTGTGCGTCTATTGACTCCGCTGCTCGCGATTACCTTAGCGCAAATGGTTTGGGAGAATTCTTTATCCACCGAACTGGTCATGGTATTGGAATGGATACCCATGAGAACCCGTACATTGTGCAGGGCAACCAAGAGGTAGTGCGCAGCGGGTTTGCCTTTTCAATCGAACCTGGCTTTTACATTCCTGGTCTCTATGGCGCTCGCATTGAGGACATAGTCACCTGCGAAGATGGGCAAGTAAAGAGCGCCAATAACACTTCACATGATTTGGTAATCCTCTAGTTACCATGACTAAAATCCTTATCCATGGTGGAAGTATTTACGCACCAGGAAATCCTGACGCTACTAGTGCGGTTATTGATGGAAACCACTTTGCCTGGATAGGTGATCGTATTTCGTCCACTGCCTTTGTTGCAGATGTGGATTATGTCTTAGATTTTGAGGATGCATTTATTGCACCGGGTTTTGTAGACGCGCACGTACACCTAAGTGCCACCGGTTTGCTGTATTCAGAATGTAATCTGCGCGATTCTGGAAGTGCCACCCAAGCCCTGACAACGCTTAGGGATTTTGTTCAAAAAAACAATCCCGAAGTTGTTTACGCACACGGTTGGGATGATACAAATTGGTTAGATAAGGGACTTTTCACACAGAATGCAATTGACCAAATTGTTGGGCGCAGATTTGCGTATCTTTCCAGGGTGGATTTGCATTCCGCAATGTGTTCAACATATCTGTTGGAAAGTGTTCAAGTGCCTGCAAATGAGATAGCCGGCCTCGTACATAAATCTAGTCATGCGCAAGTTCGCGAGTTTGTGCTTCGTCATCTCTCTTCTCAACAACGCAGCGATGCCATTGAATTTGCCCTGAAACAAGCCAGCGCGAACGGCATTGTTTCGGTCCATGAAAACGGTGGTCCAAGCGTCAGCGGCGAACAAGATTTTCTCTCGGTGAATAAGGTTGCTCAACGCAATGATGTGCCCAGAATCTTTTCGTACTGGGCAGATCAAGATCTTGATCGGGTGAAATCTATCGGCGCTTACGGTTCAGCTGGCGATTTGTGTATTGATGGTTCGATTGGGTCGCAAACTGCGCTTATTTCCAGTCCTTATGAAGGCACTGATTCCAAGGGCAGTGAATATCTGAGTCAGGATCAAATCTCTCGACATCTGGTTGATTGCACTACTGCAGGTATACAGGCTGGATTTCATGCAATAGGGGACCGGGCCATCGATATGGTTTCGACTGGAATTGCGCAGGCAATCGCAGAATGCGGCATCGTCGCTGTTCGGACACTACGCCACCGAGTAGAGCACGCGTTAATGGCATCAGCCGAGAGCTTAAAAGTTTTCGCAAATGCAGGAGTAATCCTGAGTATGCAACCTAACTTCACGCACTTGTGGGGTCACGAAAATGGAATGTATGAACAAAATTTAGGAAGGCAAAGGGCTCAAGCGACAAATCCTTTTTTTGAAGCACTAAATATGGGAATCGTTCTAGCATTTGGCACTGATAGTCCAGTAACCGCGATGAATCCATGGCAAACATTAAAGGCAGCCACCACACATCCAAATCCCTCTCAGCGACTTAGTATGCGGGCAGCTTTTGTTGCTCATACCCGTGGCGGATGGCGCGCGGTACATGATGACGAATCAGGCGTAATTGCGCTAGGTGCGCCAGCACATTTCACGGTCTGGAATGTGCAATCTTTCGAGCCAGATGAAGATAACGAAGTTGTTGCATCTTGGTCAACTGATGCGCGTTCAGGAATGCCAGCTTTGCCAAACCTCTCGAGTGACTTGCCATCTGCGGTTCTGACGGTGCTTTCAGGTCATGCAATATTCGACCCGAACGGTTTATGGCCTGATGGATAAATTGCGCTCAGTAACACTGTCTATCCTCATCGGAATTTTGCTGGCAGTAGGGTTCCAATCAGGTTTTTGGTTTTTACCGATTATTGCCCTGGCGGGATTCTTTTACCAGTTAAACAGTCAAAACATCCGCGAGAAATTTTTTACAACAACCATCGTTTTAGTTCTGTGGTTTGGTATACACGTTTTTTGGATGGTTTCCCTCGGGTTTGATGCTTGGATACTGCTGGTAATAGTTTGTATTCTGCCTTGGCTTTTAATTATTTGGTGCTCGCTTCCCATAAGTGGCTGGGGTAAATTTTTCATCCCTATGGCCTTTGTTTTCGGGATCGAATGGCTGCGAAGCAACTTGCCTTGGAATGGGTTTCCCTGGGGTCTGCTGGCGTACTCGCAAGTTGATGGTCCGTTGGTATGGATAAGCAGACTGGGGGGACAGGCGCTCGTAAGCTGCGCTGTAGTTCTTTGCGCCATCGCTCTTTGGCAGATCTCGATTCGAGGTGACGTTACAAAAGCTATTCTTTGTATTGCTTTCATCGCAATGTTGGCAACTATAGGCCGCTTTGCGGTCAATGAGTCAACCAGCACAACACGAATCGCAGTTATTCAAGGAAGTGTCCCGACTGATTCAGCTGACTTAAAAACCCAGCAGCGACGGGTTCTAGCAAACCATTTGCGCATTACAACCAAATTGGCTCGGGATGTGGATTCAGGTTTGCAACAGAAACCTGAACTCGTTATTTGGCCTGAGAACGCAACTGATCTTGATCCGGTTAACAACTCGATGGCTAGAGAGCAGATACAAGCAGTAGTTAATGTGGTGCAGACTCCCACACTTATTGGGGGAGTGACTTGGCAGTCAAATCCATCCGGTCCACGCAATGCCGGATTGCTCTGGCTACCTAGAACAGGTGTTAAAGGCATTTATGCAAAAAAGCAATTAGTACCTTTTGGTGAGTACATCCCATTCCGCAAATTTGTCACAAGTCGTGTTGGCAGACTAAACCAGATTCCCACTGACTTTGTGCCTGGTAACACTTCAGGGGTCTTTGATTTGCAGAACTTTAAGTTCGGAGATGTAATTTGTTTTGAGATTGCTTATCAAAATCATCTACGTACTCTCATTAATGAAGGTGCCAACTTATTCACGGTGCAGACCAATAATGCAACCTACATTCATAGGGGACAAGCCCAACAACAGTTCTCGATTGCTAGGTTTCGGGCAATAGAACACAGTCGCAGCACCGCGGTTGCTAGCACGACTGGTTTCTCGGGAATCATTGACCCAAATGGTGAGATTCAGGAGATTACACAGGAAGGTCAAGCTAAGTATCTAATCGGCGATGTTGATTTGAATTCTGCTGTCAATTTCACGGATCGTTACCCAAATGCAGTGACATTCCTGTTCTTAATCGGATACCTCTGGTTTGGCATTGTAGGAGTTATCACAATGTTGCGTATCCGATATCGAGCACAACAAGCGTCGCAATAGACTGGTCAGATGCAGAGTGATTCGGTCGCAAGTAGCAAGGCTATCGAGTCTTTAGGACGTATTGTCGTAATCATTCCTACTTACAACGAATGCGAAAACATAAAGATTATCTGTGCGGGCGTGCGCGAGTTTGCGCCAAGTGTTGACATCCTGATAGCTGATGATAATTCGCCAGATGGCACTGGTCTAGTAGCTGATGAATTAGCAAAAGAAGGTTCGCAAATCCAGGTTATGCATCGAACTCAAAAGAATGGCTTAGGGGCTGCATACCTTGCAGGTTTTGCTTGGGCGAAGGAATCTGGATATGACGTAGTTGTCGAAATGGATGCCGACGGCTCTCATCGCCCAGTTGACCTGCCTAGATTACTTAGTGCGCTTGTAGATTCCGATGTAAGCCTGGGATCGCGTTGGGTTAAGGGTGGGGAAGTGGTCAACTGGCCACTGACTCGCGAAATCCTCTCTCGTGGGGGAAACCTTTACACCAGACTTTGGCTAGGCATGACCATGAAGGATGCAACTGGCGGATTTAGGGCGTACCGATTATCGGCTCTAGAACAGATGGGGCTTGATGATGTAGAAAGCCAAGGTTATTGCTTTCAGGTTGATCTGTCTTGGCGCGCGACAAAGTCTGGCTTACGAATTGTTGAGGTCCCAATCGTTTTTGTTGAACGAACATTGGGTGAGTCAAAGATGAGTCAGGACATCGTGAAAGAAGCGTTATTGCGCGTCACGCGATGGGGTTTTGATAAGCGAATGTCAGATGTTGTAGCCCTACTTAAACGCAAAACAAAAGATTAAGTAGCCTGGCAAGACGAGTGTAAGTCAGGCTGACCTGACTGCGTCACCTGAATGCATGAGCGCAATTCTTTCTTCAAGAAGCACGGCTAACTCTTCAACCGAGCGACGTTCGCGCAGAATCTCATAATGACTGCGCCGAGTCCACGCCGGCACCTGAATCGGCATAGTTGCGCCAAGTTTGACCGCCAATTGCCCACACTCACAAGTCCAGGTATCTGGAATGCCTTCGGCACCCGCATAAAATGGAAAAGTCGAGCGATGCTCATTTGGACAGATATATGTTGTCAACTGAACCGGAACTCGCAGACCTTTGTCCACTTCGAAACTCGTTGAGCCTAAACGTGAACCGCGCATTGAATCGGCCATTGTATTCACCCTCCGCTGGGAAGCAGATCGCTCAGAAGTTTTCTGAGCGACATCGAAAAGGTATTACCCTGTGAGCGGCAGAACTAAACAATTTATGAAAGTTGTTCTCTCGCACTCTCAACAGTTACACGTCAACGCGAAAGTGGGCTCGGATAAATGACTAGATTAGATATCAGACTCATGGCTATGCGCAGGATTCGCCCTTACAACATGTCATATCGAAACTTGTGTTCAATAGAATAAATAGCCGATAAGATACATTATGACAAAACCAAGAAAGAAGCCCCAGATCTGCCCCTAGCCATGTTGCACTAAGCGAAGTCCGTAATAGGCGGACAGGCACAGACTAAGTTGCGGTCTCCATATGCTCCGTCAACTCGGCGCACGGGTGGCCAGAACTTATTCTCGCGAAGGGTATCGACAGGATAGGCAGCTTCTTCGCGGCTATATGGATGATTCCAGTCACCAAGTAGATATGAGGCGGTGTGCGGCGCATTGCGCAAAGGATTGTCATCTATTGGCCATTCACCTGTTCCAACGCGATCAATCTCGGCTCTGATGTGCGCCATTGCGGTGATAAAACGGTCCAACTCGGCCAACGATTCGCTCTCAGTTGGTTCAATCATTAATGTGCCAGCCACCGGGAATGACATTGTGGGCGCATGAAAGCCATAATCGATGAGACGTTTGGCGACATCATCAACTGTTACGCCCGTCTGTTTTGTTAATTCTCGTAAATCTAGGATGCACTCATGTGCGACCAAGCCACTTTCGCCGACATAAAGTACTGGAAAATATGGCTCAAGTTTTTTGGCTATATAGTTTGCTGAAGCAACAGCAACTTGAGTTGCTTTTGTTAACCCTTGCGAGCCCATGAGCCGAATGTATGCCCAGGGAATTGGCAAAATACCAGCACTTCCCCAAGGAGCACCACTAACCGCCCCTACCCCACCATCAAGATGCCCACGACCTATTGGTCCAGCTTCTGGGCGAATGCTATGAGATGGCAAGTATGGCGCTAGGTGCGCTCGAACTCCAACGGGACCTACCCCAGGACCGCCGCCACCATGTGGAATGGCAAAAGTTTTATGAAGATTTAGGTGTGAAACATCTGCTCCGAACTTTCCGGGTTTTGCCAAGCCGACAAGCGCATTTAGATTCGCGCCATCGACATAAACCTGTCCCCCTGCGTCATGAACCATTGCGCAAATCTCGGAGACAGCGCTTTCGTAAACACCATGGGTAGAGGGATAGGTAATCATCAATGCGGCTATTTCATCTGCGTGTAAAGCAATTTTTGTGGCTAGATCCGCAAGGTCGACGTTTCCTTGCTCATCACAGTTGATTACCACGACGCTCATCCCAACCATGACGGCTGAGGCAGCATTTGTCCCATGAGCTGAACTAGGTATCAGGCAAACAGTACGGTTGAAATCACTATTGGCTCGGTGGTATCCCCTGATAGCAAGTAACCCAGCGAATTCGCCCTGAGAACCCGCATTCGGCTGTAGCGACATAGCATCGTAGCCTGTTATCTCACAGAGCCAGTCTTCGAGTTGTTCAATTATCAACAAATAGCCTTTCACACTATCCAATGGCGCGAAAGGATGAATGTTGGCAAAACCTGGCCAAGTGATTGATTCCATTTCGGTTGTGCCATTTAGTTTCATAGTGCAAGAACCAAGCGGAATCATTGAGCGGTCTAACGCGATGTCTTTGTCTGAGAGTCTGCGGATGTAGCGCAACATGTCTGTCTCGCTGTGATGAGTATTGAAAACAGGGTGAGTTAAAAACTCACTCCGACGATGAACACTCTGCGGTAGTTGTAAGACTGTGATTGGATCGTCAATGACTGAACTTGCAATCTGCCCCGAAACTACTTGCCCGAATGAATCCCAAACACTTTGTATGTGTCCAGATGTAGTGGTTTCGTCAACACTAATTGCGATTGTGTCCTGATCGACTAGCCACAATGATATTCCCCTACTTCGGGCACTGGACAAAACCTGTTGAGCCAAACCTGGGACTTTAACTCGCACTGTATCGAAGAAATCTTCCGTCACTTCTAGTCCGGTGGATTGTAAACCTCTAGCCAAGGTAACTGCATTGTTATGAACGCCCGAGGCAATTGCCCGCAATGTTTTTGGACCATGATAAACCGCATACATAGATGCCATCACGGCTAGAAGAACTTGTGCCGTGCAAATGTTACTTGTTGCTTTATCTCTGCGGATGTGCTGTTCACGAGTTTGAAGCGCGAGTCGATAAGCACGGTTACCATCGGCATCCACACTCACGCCAACAAGGCGACCAGGAAGAGATCTCTCCAACCCACTTCGTACCGCCATAAAACCTGCATGGGGACCACCAAAGGCCATCGGAACTCCGAAGCGCTGGGCACTACCAACTACCACATCAGCACCCCACAAGCCGGGCGCTTCAATCAGAGTCAAGGCCAGTAGATCAGTTGTGACGCTGACTAAAACTCCAGCTGTATGCGCTCGAGCAGTCAATTCCCGATGATCACGAACAACACCACTGCTGCCTGGGTAACTCAACAACATCGCATAGGCATCAGGTAACTCAGTTAGCGATTGGGTATCGAATGTCTGTATTGCTATCCCGAGCGGTTCAGCTCTAGTTCTTATAACTCCCAGTGTTTGCGGATGTGTATCTTCATCAACAAGAAAGACTTGATGCTCTGATTTTGAACTTCGACGCAGTAGGGTCATTGCTTCGGCTGCGGCGGTCGATTCATCAAGAAGAGAAGCGCTGGCAACATCTAGGCCAGTGAGATCTGTGATCATTGTCTGAAAATTAAGTAACGCTTCTAAGCGACCCTGAGAAATTTCTGGCTGATAAGGGGTGTAAGCGGTGTACCAAGCCGGGTTCTCAGTGACGTTTCGTAAAATCACACCTGGGGTATGTGTGGCGTAGTAACCAAGCCCAATCATCGATACAAGAATCTCATTTTGACTAGCAAGCTCTGCCAGTTCAGCGAGTACATCTGGTTCGCTCGAGCCTTCTGCAAGCTCGAGTCTGGCCGGATTGGCTATGTTGCTTGGCACAACTTTTGCAGTGAGGTCAGCTAAAGAACTCAAACCCAAATAGTCCAGAATGAATTCCAATGAATCTGCATTTGGGCCAATGTGACGATCGGCAAAGGACGTATAAGTATTGGCGGAGTTCTTAGACAAGGAAACCTCAGGAGCACATAGCAGGAGTAGACCCAATAGGGCCCTCCCCCTCTGTTATGAGGTCACTTCAGAGTTGCCGATTCGCTTAGTCCATTTGCCTGAGAGGTTCTGGGGAGCATTGCCCCTTCGGCGGCGCACTGGCTGTGCGCTCTCTCCTAAACTGAATCAACGGCTAAGAACAGACTATTACGAGCAATCAAAATCGGCGAGTTATTCGCCCGCGACTCGCGCACGACGACGCATGGAAAGCTCGTCGTTAGAAGTCTCAACTGTTTCCACAATTTCGCTACGATCACTTGGCAGTGCAGAAAGACTGCCTTCAATCTCTTGCCAAACACGACCCAAAGCAATACCAAAAACACCTTGGCCACCCGCTAGCAGATCGATAACCTCATCGGCTGAGGTGCACTCGTAAACACTAACGCCATCACTCATGAGGGTCACCTGGCTTAGATCCATCGTCCCACGCATACGTAGATGCTCTACTGCAGCGCGAATCTGTTGAAGTGATACGCCAGTATCCAGAAGGCGCTTAACAATTTTCAATTCCAAGATATCGCGAAAACCATATAAGCGAGCGGTGCCAGAACCGGTTGCTGAACGCACGGTTGGCTCAACAAGTGCAGTTCGAGCCCAGTAATCGAGCTGTCGGTAAGTGATTCCCACTACCCCAGCGGCAATCGGTCCACGGTAACCAACCTCAGGTGTGGAAGCCATGGATGTATCGGCAAAAAGTAAACCCTGCTCTTGTGCTTTCATGCCCGCGGCAATTAACGCAGCATCCAACTCATTTTGTTGGTTATTGCCAGCATCTGACATTTATACTCCTTGAGAACAGGGTGGATAATCCACGGGGAACCTGTCCCCTCAATCTATGTGTACGAGTTACCGCACGCAAAGACATTTGGCAACGACACGCCGAACATTAAACCTAAAGTATGGGTTGAGAGTTTAATAAAACCCTCAAGTGCCAGTTTATGGTCTTTTCAAGCACTCAGTTACTGAAGTCCTCTGGATTTATCTCATCTAAGAATGCCCTAAATTTGTCCAGTTCAATCTGTGGGTCAACCGTTTCATCTTCATCGTCATCTTCATCAATATCTAGGGCCGCCTCATCCATAACCTGCGAATCGACAAAAACCGGGACATCCAACCTAACTGCTAGCGCGATGGCATCGGAGGGACGCGCACTAATCGAGTCATGATTGACAAATTGCAAGAGCGCCATGAAAACTCCATCAACAAATTGATTGATGGTGACGCTGGTCAAAACAGCACCTAAACCCTCAATCACATCAGCGAGCAAGTCATGGGTTAATGGTCGCGGTGGTATGACGCCTTCAATGGACAGAGTGATCGCGGACGCTTCCGCAGGTCCAATCCACACAGGCAAATAACGAGACTGCGCAAAGTCTTGCAGAATCAGGACATGCTGATTCGTTGGAATCTCGAGTCGAATGCCGACTACCTCTACTTCAATCACACCTTAAGTGTACGTCCAAGAGTCAAGGTCTATGCTCGAGAATGTCGCGAACTAGCTGTTCGTGCAGTGACAAGATCCCGTTAGCTAGGTTTAGTGACAATTCTTCAATCTGAGCCGGTGAGGCCACATTCTTACCAGAACGGGCAGATTTCAAAATTGGCGTGAAGATATCAATCTCTCGGGCGGCAGAGGTGACCACAATCTTTAAGTGTCGTGGTTCGAGTCCAAATGACGCTAGGTGAGCAACTTGGGCAACAATCCGCAAAGCCCCATTGCCGAAGTGATTGCGACTGTCGGGTTTTATCAATCCGTAATCAAGCATTTCCTGCACGAGTTGTTCGCTGGAATTTGTATGAGTCACCAATTCAGCAAAGGTTAGTTTAATGGCCTTTTCAGCTATGGCTGTAGCGAGCGAATCGAGGCTCATAAGTGACTTTGGTGGCGCTGGAGCAACATCGTTTATCACTGGCGGCTCTAATCCACGCTCCATTGCCTCAATGTGTGCTCGAATGACCCGAAGTGGCAGAAAGTGATCCCGTTGCATCCGCAGGACATAACGAAGATGTTCAAGATTTACCAAAGAAAATTTGCGGTAGCCACTGGGAGTTCTAGCTGGCGTTACCAAGCCGTTTGTCTCTAAAAATCTAATTTTGGATATTGAGATATCAGGAAACTCTTCACGCAACCGCACCAGGACTTCGCCAATACTGATGAGCGCATCGAAATTTACACCACTTTGTGAAGTTGAGCTCTGCACTTACTTAGCCTCTGAATCTTTTGCAGTTATGAAAATAAAACGAAACTTTCCCACTTGTACTTCGTCTTGGTCTTGCAGGTTAGTGGTTTCAACCCGTGATCTATTGACGTATGTTCCATTGAGACTGCCTGCATCGGTAAGAAGCCAGTTGGCGCCATCAAAATCAAATCGTGCATGCTTTCGAGAGACAGTGACGTCATCCAAGAAAATGTCATTCTCGGATGCGCGGCCGATTGTTATTGTGTGCTCTCGATTTGCGGGCAAAGTGAAACGCACACCCTCAAGCGGACCACGACGAACTATTAACTGTGCGTTTCCGGCGTTTAGATTTGAGACAGATTCAGGTAGCCAAGTTTCAGGCTCAGTCGCATCTTCCTCAAGTAGTGGAATTATTCCAGTGTGCTCTAGATTCGCAGACAAGGTTGCGCCACAAGAGGAACAGAAACGATCATGCTGATCACTTGGCTGACCACATTCAATGCAATTCATTTGAAACACCTTCCCGAAAAATATTGCGCGTAACTTTTAATCAAACTTAAGCAGAGATTATCGCTAAGTATGCTGGCGAATCTAGTAAATTCGCAACTACCTCGTTAGCATCTCCTGAGACCCTAACATCTGCAATCCAACCCTTTACATAAGGGTCAGAGTTAAGCATCTCAGGGGCCGTTTCAATCCCCTCATTACGGGCAATCACCGTTCCAGAAACAGGTGCGTAAATGTCACTGACGCTCTTTGTTGATTCGACTTCACCACATGTCGCACCAGCAGTCACCACAGAATCTAGGCCCGGCAGGCTCACAAAAACAATGTCACCAAGTGCGTCCTGGGCATAATCTGTGATTCCAAATCGAATAGTCGAGGCGTCTAAAACCTCGACCCATTCATGTTCGGCGGTGTAACGAAGTTCACTTGGCACATTTGTCATGTCGCTAGCGTACGGTATTGACTACTTTGGTAGTGGCACTACTGCCGATATTTCTATGTTTGAGCTTGCGATAACTCTAAAAGTACCCCCGCCAGAGCCAACAGTGTCCTGCAAGCCCCCAGGAATCTTAAGCGCTGGCTCAAGAACGCTCGATTCGCCAAGAGCGGAGATTTCAATGGGTACCCGCAGCGCATTGTCGCTCACCGTTACGCCATTTGGACTATCGGCAAACCAGGAGTTAGCGACGATTCGAACCGACAAATCTGCATCAGCAACTTCGATAGACGTGGCGCCAGCATCACGAAGTTCCTGAATTGCATCGAGTAAGGTCGTGGCCGTTAAATTCCCTGAAATTGTCACGCGTATCCCCGGTCCAGCCACTGGCGCGGTACCTGCTAGCAAAGTGAGATTTGCGGCACGACGCTTGGCTTCATTCAAGGCCTGGAATTCATCACCGCCAAGAAGATTTGCTCGAGCATTCTCAAGTCGATCGTACTCGGACTGCAAGCGAGCCTGCCTTTGTGCTAAATCGTCTAAAACACTAACTAAATCACTCTGTCGAGCATTTGCAAGTATTCCATTTGTTCCGTTACCAGTTATGGCGGCAGTTGTGGCAAAGCCAACAATTACAAAAATTGCCGTGATTACACTCTGAGTGCCGGTCATTCTTGGCTTTAAGGAGCGAATCAATCGATAACGAGCTTCGGCTGCCGTGCGAGCTGGTCTTTGTGCAATGTGTGAGCCCATATCAAGCCTTTAGCAAGTGTCGGCGGACAGCGGCCACATTTGCAAAGATGCGCATCGACAAAACGACGACTACACCAGTGGACATTTGTGCCCCAACACCAAGTTGATCGCCCAAAAATACAATCACTGCGGCAACTACGACATTTGATAAGAACGAGATAACAAAAATTCGATCGTTAAATATCCCATCTAGGACTGATCTGAATGCTCCGAATACGGCATCCAATGCAGCAACAACAGCGATGGGCAAATATGGTTGCATCCAAAGAGGCACAGTGGGATGCAAGAGCAAGCCCATCAAAACGCCGATTAACAATCCAATGGCTGGAATCATTAGTTACCCCCGAAGCTTGTGGTTGCGGCCAGTATCTTTGTTTGACCGATAGTTTCTAAAGTCCAGACTACGCTGTACGCTCTGGCAAGTTGTTCAAGTAAGAGCCCGGCTTGATTATCACGGAATTTACCAGCCAACGCATCTGCATCTGGTCCAATTGCAAGCACCACATACGGCGGATTCAAAGGCCGGTAGTCAACCAATATCGCCTCCCCTGCTGCTCTAATAGCCGAGGTTGCAGTTAACCGTCGGTTATTGATACTCACCGCGCTTGCGCCTGCCTGCCAGAGACCATTGGCGATCATTTGCAAATCACGATCCAAGATTCGACCAGGTTGTGCAGCACCTGGTTTTAGCGTTAAGTCATCAACTCCATCACTAACTGTGACTCGTACCCCGTTTCCAACCACATCAGTAAAGCCAGCGGCAAATCTCAGTCGGGCTAATTTCTTTTGGGCGGCTTTGCCTAAAGATGTTCCTGCTAGTTTGGCCTTCTCGGCAGCCTGTAGATCATATTGAGCAGTCGCTACTAATTTTTCAAGAGATCCGACCCGTGAGTCTGATGCTTTGACTCGATCGAGCAAGGCAATCCGCGTTGCAGAATTCTGCTGAGATTGCGCCCTATTTTGAGTTAAAGCTATCCCGAGCACCATAGTCACGACTGTCGCGCACGCTGCTGCAAACAGCAAGCTTCTCTTTCTGGCGGGTACTTTTGGAGCGTTGATTGGGTAATCAGAAGTCAAGGCATCAGCGAGAAGGGAGTCTAATGATGCTCTCGATCTAGACGCGTCAAGGTCCCCAGCATCAGAATCTGGCAAAACTTCACTCATTGGATTGCGTCCAATCAATTTTACGTACCTGAGTAAAGTAGAGAAAAGCTCCGTACCAATACATTGCGATTGCCCAAATCAAGAAAGCCCAACCGAAAATATGGGCCATTCGACCTAGCGCACCAGCAAATGTTCCTAACAAAAGCAAAGGCAATGCATAGAGCAGATTCATCGTGGCAGCCTTGCCGACAAAATGTACTGGGACACCTGAGATACCTTTTGACTTTAACGAAATGAGCAAGAGGCTCATAACAAAATCTCGACTTAATAAAACTATGACAACCCAGAGTGGAACGATATTCCGCAGGTACAGCGCAACGAGTGCCGCAAGAACGTAGAGTCGGTCAGCCAATGGATCTAATAACTCCCCCAAGCGACTGAACTGATTTAACTTGCGCGCTAAAAATCCATCTAACCAATCGGTGAAGGCGCTTATCGCCAAAAGTGCCAGAGCCAAACCATCATTTTGTGGACCCACAATCAACCAAAAGAAAATTGGAACACCCAGAAGTCTAGAAAAACTCAAAATGTTTGGAATTGTGAAGATGTTATTTTCGGTTGTGGTTGTTGCCATCACTTATTGCCCAATTCAGCAATCACGGTCTCGGCAACCCCGCGAACCGAAAGCCGGCGATCCATCGCAGCCTTTTGTAACCAACGAAAAGCATCTTGCTCAGACATGTTCATCTGTCGTTGTAAAAGCCCTTTTGCTCGATCAATTAACTTGCGTACCTCAAGAGATTCAACCAACTCATCGCGAGATTCGGTCAACTCCAAGATCTCACTATGACGTCGATGGGCAATTTGCAATGCTGCAACAACTTCTGATTCAGTGAATGGCTTAATCACATAACCCATCACCCCAGCGTCATTTGCTTGAGCAATAATGTCCGTTTGACCAAAGGCTGTTAGCAGGACGACAGGAGTGGTACCCCGAACCGCATGAGCGACCTCAATGCCATCAAGTAAGGGCATCTTGACGTCGAGTATTGCAACGTCTGGAAGCAGTTCATTAATTAGATCTAACGCGCTCTGACCATCAGCAGCTTGACCGACAACTTCGTACCCTGCACCGCGAAGTGTTTCCACCAAGTCCATTCGGATAATCGCTTCATCGTCCGCGACAACAATGCGTAATGCGTTCATGCCTTAAGCCTACGGTTTGGATTTCGCGCACAACGCGATAGCCTAGAGTCTAAGAATTCTCGCCCTGGTACTCCAACCGGCAGAGAGCGCGGTCTCAAACACCGTTCAGTGTGGGTTCGAATCCCACTCAGGGCACCGTTAGTTAGAACCAAGTGATTCACGAATCTGCGCTATTTGCCCAAGTAGGCCGTTAATAAATTTGCCAGACTCCTCTGTGCTCAATGATGAGGCAATCTCGACCGCTTCGGAAATAATGACGGCCGAGTCCAGATCTGGTCTCAGAATAAATTCACCAACAGCAACTCGAATAATCGCACGGTCCACAGCAGGCATGCGCTCGGGTGACCACTGCTGGGCGTAAGTTGCTATCACCTCGTTTATACGATCAATATGTAATTCAACATGTGTTGCAAGGGTCACAGCATATTCGTTTACATCAGGATTACGCCCGAACACCTCAGAAACAGGAACTTGGCGCTGTTCTGCTTCAAAAAGCGCTTCGGCAGCGCGTTGTCGAGCTTTGGTACGTGTGCGCACTTAGTTAACTCGACCTAGGTAAGAGCCATCTCTTGTGTCAACCCGAATCTTTGTGTTGTTCTCTAGAAATAGCGGAACCTTTATCTCGGCACCAGTTTCCAATGTTGCTGGCTTATTCCCAGCACTTGAACGATCTCCTTGTAGTCCTGGCTCGGTGTAGGTAATCATAAGTTCAACGCTGGCAGGAAGCTCGATGTAGATGGCAACCCCATTATGAATGGCAACTGTTGCTTCTTGATTTTCTAGCATCCATTGCGCATTTTCGCCAACTACTGTGCTTGACACAGGGTGCTGGTCATAATTGGACAAGTCCATAAAAATGAAGTTCTCGCCATCGCGGTAAAGGTATTGCATGTTGCACTTGTCAACATTTGCCGTCTCAACTGAAACGCCAGCATTAAATGTCTTATCGACGACTTTGCCAGTCAGAACATTCTTAAGCTTTGTTCGCACAAATGCAGGACCTTTACCAGGCTTTACGTGCTGAAAGTCGATAACAGCCCACAGTTGGTTTTCGATATTTAGAACCAATCCATTTTTTAGATCATTTGTGCTTGCCACGTTCTTCTCCTTGTATTGCTAGCCAACTGAAGTCAGTTCGTAAGTGAATTTGGTTAGAACCTCACTTGCAAACGATGTAATCACGATTGTGTCTTCAATCCGAATACCGCCTAAGTCAGGCAGGTAAACCCCCGGTTCGATGGTGACAACCATGTTCTGCACAATCTTACCCCCGATAGGGCTCGACAAAAACGGTTGCTCGTGTATCTCGAGCCCAACCCCATGACCTAAACCGTGGGTGAATTTATCCATAAACCCCGCTTCTTGAAGGGGTGCGTTGGCAGCTCTAACAACAACTCCAAAATCAACATCGGGTGCGAGCGCTTTAATCCCATTGTGTTGACTAGCAAGAACGCACTCATGGAGTTCCTTTTGCCAATCTGCTGCTTTGCCGGCAGTAAAAGTTCTAGTGCAGTCTGCGTGATAGCCATCAACCAAAGCGCCAAAATCTATCTTTAATAGGTCGCCTTTTTGAAGCGGCCGATCAGTTGGCTTATGGTGTGGAATCGCGCTGTTGGGGCCACTTGCAACAATTGTTTGAAATGCGATTGAATCCGCACCCATGTCAAGCATCAGCGACTCTAGCCGTCGAGCAATCTGGCGCTCAGTCATTCCAAAATGGATTTCGGTTTTAAGGATTTCCAGAGACGCAGTGGAAATGTCGCAGGCTTTGCTAACAACTGCAATCTCTGTGGAATCTTTAACAATGCGCAGTCCCTCGATCAACGGTTCAGCAACCTGGAGGTCTGGGACCTGCTTTGCAATTCTCTGCCAATGCGTTACCGAAAGAGCAGATCCCTCAATCGCTAAGGCTGGAGTCTGGAGCAATTCAATAGCCGAGCCAAATAAGTCGCGACTGATAACTACATCAATCTCGGGGCATTCTCGGCGGCTTTGGATTTCATAACGGGAGTCGGTAAGCAGAAAAGCTGATTCCATTGAAATAAGTAAGAGCGCATTCGATCCAGTAAACCCAGATAAGTAACGAATGTTAACTAAGTTCGATACGAGGAACGGCGTATCAGAATCCATCACCTGGCGAAGGCGTGCGATTCTGCTCTGGCTCATAAAGACGCAAGTGCCTGAAGTGCTAGAAGGTATGAGGTCACACCAAATCCAGTTATTGAGCCTTTAGCAATCCCGGAGATCAGCGAAGTGTGACGAAACTCTTCACGCTTGAGTGGATTACTAATGTGTACCTCAATCAGAGTTGACTTAACAAGCGCCGCTGCATCGCGAACTGCAACGGAATAGTGTGTGAATGCAGCTGGATTGAGAATGACTGGCAAGTCAGTATCTGCAGCCTCTTGCAACCATTCCACCAATTCCGATTCAGAATTGGTCTGCCGAAAATCAATCTCTTGATTGTGGACTACGCCATAATCGACGCATGCCTGTTCAATCTCAGCCAATGTCAATGATCCATAGATATCCGGTTCGCGAACTCCGAGTTTGTTAAGATTCGGTCCGTTTAAGATAAATACCTTTGCCATGTTAACCACCTTGCACTATCGAGTGGTAAGCAGCAACTAGCAACGCTGGATCAGGACCTTCAAGAATTGCTGGACGACCAATTTCTTCCAAAATAACAAAACGGAGTACATCACCGCGAGATTTTTTGTCAACCTTTATCGCAGCGAGCAACTCGGGCCATTTCCCATCACGATAAGTTGTCGGTAACCCAACTGATTTAAGGATGTTTTCATGACGTTCGAGCAGACTCTGCGACATCTTCCCGCTTGAAAAAGCCAAATGTGCCACATACATCATGCCCACCGCCACAGCCGATCCATGACGCCAGGAATACCGCTCAACTCGCTCAATGGCATGAGCAAAAGTATGACCGTAGTTGAGGATTTCTCGGCCAGCTGATGTGCCAAGAGACTCTAACAAGTCCACGCCCACAACATCAGCCTTAACTTTGATTGCCCGCTCAATAATCTCTTGAGTGTGCTCCCAGTCGGGGCTTGTGGCAGCCTCGGGATTTGCCTCTATCAGTTGCAAGATTCGTTCGTCACGGATAAATCCAGCCTTGATGATTTCAGCAAGTCCACCAACATAATCATTACGATTTTGAGTTGCCAGGGAGTTTAGGTCGCAGAGAACAGCGATTGGAGAATAAAACGCACCAACTAGATTTTTACCTTCGGCTGTGTTGATTCCAGTTTTACCACCAACCGCGGCGTCCACCATTGCCAGCAATGTTGTGGGAATGTGTAGGACTCTAATTCCACGTAACCAAGTGGCGGCTACGAATCCGGCAAGGTCAGTAGTGGCTCCCCCACCCACTGAAATAATTAAGTCGTTTCGAGTAAATCCTGCTTGGCCTAATGCCATCCAACAGAACTCTAAAACGGAGGAATTCTTGGCTGCTTCAGCATCTGGAACCTCTATTGAGATTGAAGTTACTCCAGTTAGTGAATTGCGAATAGTATCTGCAGTTGTCTGCAATGTAGCTGGGTGTATAACTGCGACTCGGTCTGCATCCGCAAGGAAATTGGATATTTCGCCTAATAATTCGCGACCAACAATCACTGGGTACTGGTGTTCGGCACTAACAGAAATAACAGCCATGTTCACTATTCCTTAGGGTAACTGCGACAAAATCGCTTGGCAGACATCTTCGGGTGACATGTCTGTTGTATCAACGCTAATGTTTGCGGCCGATCGATAGAGAGGTTCACGCGCGTTCAACAGACTTGAAAGCTGACCTCGGACATTACCGAGTAAAAGCGGCCTATTGCGATTCATCCCAACACGCTCGACCGCGGTCGAAAGTCCAGCGATTAGCCAAACGACGTTTTGGCCCTTGATGTTTGCCAGAGTTTTAGTACTTCCGAGGGCTCCTCCACCTAGTGCGAGCACACCTTCTCCTGCGGTTAGTGCCTGCGCAATTTGCTCTTCTTCGATTTTGCGAAAAGCTGACTCGCCATCTTGAATGAAAATATCAGAAACGCTCTTACCTGTAATCTGTTCAACCAGATGATCGCTATCGTTGAATGAGACATCCAGCGCCTTTGCTAGGAGTTCACCTACCGTGGTCTTACCAGCACCTGGAACACCAACCAACACGACCACGCCCATAAAATCAGATTTTCAGGTTTGCAAGAAAACTTGAAACATTACGAGCAGTCTCTTCAACATGATCGCCACCAAATTTCTCAAGCAGTGCATCCGCGAGAACAAGTGCGACCATGGCCTCAGCAACCACACCAGCAGCTGGCACAGCACAGGCGTCTGAGCGTTGGTTGATAGCTACAGCAGCCTCGCCAGTGGAAACATCGACTGTTGCCAGAGCTTTTGGAACTGTTGAAATCGGTTTCATTGCGGCTCTGACCCGAAGTATCTCCCCCGTTGTGATGCCACCTTCAGTGCCACCGCTACGAGCAGTGTGTCGGCGCAATTTTCCATCGTCATTGAAAATCTCATCATGCGCTTTCGAACCTCTGCGGGATGCAACATCAAAACCGTCGCCTACTTCAACGCCCTTGATGGCTTGAATGCCCATTAGCGCGCCGGCAAGTCTAGAATCTAGGCGACGATCCCAATGGACGTGAGAACCAAGTCCAACTGGTACGCCGTAAGCCAAAACTTCAACGACTCCGCCTAATGTGTCACCATCGCTCTGTGCGCTCTTAATTTCTTCCTGCATTTGGGCGCTTACCGTCTGTGAGAAACAACGAACAGGGTCGTCATCTATCTGCGCTAAATCAGCAAAACTCGGTAACTCAGTGCTGTCAGTTCCGATAGAACCGATTCGCACGACATGACTCAGAATCTCAATCCCTGCTGCTTGGCGCAGAAAACGCTTGGCAACCTCACCAAGTGCTACCCGAGCAGCAGTCTCACGAGCACTGGCTCTTTCCAGGATGGGACGAGCATCATCTAATGAATATTTTTGCATTCCTGCTAAATCAGCGTGGCCTGGTCGAGGACGCGTTAGCGGAGCATTTCGAGCAAGATTCTCCAAGTCAGAAGCATCAACTGGATCCGCGGACATAACAGATTCCCATTTGGGCCATTCAGAGTTGCCAACAACTATGCTAACCGGCCCACCCTGGGTTAAACCGTGACGAACACCGCCAGTGAGAGAGACGGCGTCCTTTTCAAATTTCATTCGGGCGCCGCGACCAAAACCCAGCCGTCGTCTTGCCAAGGCATCTTGCACATCAACAGTGGTGACTTCCACACCTGCGGGCAAACCTTCAACAATTGCCGTCAACGACGGTCCGTGTGACTCTCCAGCGGTTAACCATCGCAACATGTTTCTATTCTCCCATGTCTGACTACTTAATTGCACATTGGGCACACCGCCACGTTCAAGTTAAAAGACAATCGGTAGACAAGAAGCGATAACTCCAACGGTCAAAAACGGAGCAAAAGCCAAGTGGCTCCCGAATTGAATTTCCCTCCTAAAAAATTTCCAAACGCTCCAAAGCGTGGCAAAGATAAAACTCAGCCAAATAAAAAGTAACCAACCATCTGGATTAGTCCAGCCAACGACCAAGCCAAGGACAAATGAATATTTAACGTCTCCCATTCCCAATTGACCCCGACTAACCATGTACAAGATTACGAATACCCCAAGACAAAGAAAGGCAACCTTTATTGCTTCGTGAGACTTACTGAAGTCTCCTCGCCCGCAAGACAGCAGAGTCTGGAGCCCGAGCAAACAAGAGAAACAGGCAAACAAATGCCTGTTTGGCAACCTGTGTGTTCGCCAATCAATCAAACTCAGTAAACCACCGAATGGTAAAAACAAAACTAGCGAGGACATGCGATAGGCGTAGTCAAACATGTCGACCAAAACCCGGCGATGGGATTTCTATTGAATGTTCAACGCATTCTCTAATGCCGCCCGCATAGCCTCGAGTGGAGCTTGCTCTCCGGTCATCAAGTGCACTTGCTGACCGGCTTGATGCAAAAGCATTAAGTGTCCCGAACATGCTCTTGCCCCTAATTCTTGCCAGGTATGGGCAAGACGTGTGGGCCACGGCGCGTAAACGACATCAAGGAGTAAGCCATGGGCTTGTTCAATCGCATCACATAAGCCATCAGCTGCTCCTGCTGGTGTTGTATTAATGACTAAGTCGCTCAAATGCCAGTCTGTACTCTCGAGCGATTCTGACTCGAAAGTTATCCCCAACTCTTCGGCAATTTTCGCGCACTCTTTCGATGAAACTTGATTACGTGAGATGACTTTGACCGAATTGGCCCCTAGATTAAACGCTGCCACGATGCTTGAGCGGGCTGTGGCTCCTGAGCCAATTATTGCGACTGAATCAATTTGAGAGCCACCTGATTCCAAGACAGCAGACTGGATACCGTACACATCCGTGTTATCTGCTTGAATCCCATTAGCCAAGACCAGAGTATTAATTGATCTAGTTAAAAGTGCTGTGGAAGAAATGGATTCGACAAACTCAAAGGCAACTTCTTTCAGCGGCATAGTCAGGGACAGTCCCATCCAGGAATCGTCCAAGCCTTGGAGGAAGGATTTTAAATTATCGGGTTGCAAATCTATTGCTTCGTATGAATGATCAAGCCCAAGATTGAGATAGGCGGCGTTGTGAAGAATGGGCGACAAGGAATGCTGAACAGGATGACCAAGAACTGCTGCCTTCATAATTAACACTCTCCCCTGTTAGTTGAACAGTAATTTAGAAATTCTCTTTTATATTCCAGGAACTGGGTATATGAATCTGTGAATCTAGTCAACTGTGTCCGTAAATCTACAGTCACAAAATAAATCCAGGAACCAGACTCTGGGCTTAGTCCCGCCTGAATAGCAACAAGTCCTGGATTGTTAATAGGCGTTGGGGGTAGACCCGCATAAATGTAAGTGTTGTATTTTGTGTCTTTTGCTAGTTGTTGTTCATTTAAAATCACAGTCTTCAAACCAAGTCCATAATTTACAGTTGAGTCGAACTGCAGACGCATATCTATGTCAAGTCGGTTGTAAATGACGCGGGCTACTTTTCTGAAATCACTTGGATGGGATTCAGCTTGTAACAAACTGGCAATCGTCAAGATTTCTAGAGGAGACTTACCCAGTTTGGCAGCTTCTGTCTCGAGACCCATTGCCTGGCTTTGCGTTAAAAATTCGGCGATCATTTGGCTCAGCATTTCTCGTGCTGAAGTTCCTGCTACAAAATTATATGTTGCTGGGTATAAAAATCCCTCGACATTGCCGTTCGCCCATCGAGGCAGCCCCAATTTATCTGGATTGGCAATTTCATACTTTAGCTGCGCGATTGGAGTATTGGTTTGTTTAGAGATTTCCTCGATTATCCAGCTCGCTTGTTTGCCCTCGGGTATCACAATTCCATTTGAGGTTCGATTCTCCCCAGCAATCAGGCCTTCTAGAACCTTCTGCGCGGACATCTCAAGTCGCAAGCCGTAAGTGCCAGGCTGTATGTTGGCGCTCTTGGGATTCAATTGTGCGACATTGAGAAAACGGTCAACAGATGCGACCACACCAGCAACTTTTAGTTTGTTGGCAATCGTGGCCAACGAGTCGCCGGCCTCGATGGAAAATGTAACTGACTTTCCGCCAGGACCGGCAAAATCAGATGGTGAAGTGAAGAATGAACTTTTTACGAAGAAACCGCCTCCAATTAGCACCAACACAATTGCCATTCTTGCAATTAGTGCGGGGACTGTTCGGGTCGTGGAGTTGTTCATAAGTAACTCTCAATCGCTTGACCCGCATATTTATCGGAACTCTTTTCGATGGCTAGCGCTTGTTCGAGAATAACCACGGCTGCTGCTTGATCAATGAAGTCTCTACTGTTCTTCGAATTACGACCAGCTGTTTGCATTGCACTAGTAGCGCTAACAGTTGAAAGCCTTTCGTCAACCATGGCAAGGTGCACAATCATCTCTTGCTTGGCAATAAAATCATGCAATTCTTTGCCAAAGTCAATCGCCATTTGCGTCGAAGCCGTCGAGTTTCCTTTTAGTCCCATTGGCAAACCAAGGTAAATAGCAACTGGCTCGTATTCACGAACTAAATTGGTTACTTCAGCAATGGCGTTCATACCCGCTTTAACGGTGGCGACCGGAAACGCCATCGTTGCTTCTGGGTCGCATCTGGCTACACCAATACGCGCAGTTCCCACATCAAGTGCAAATCGAATTCCTCTTGGTAAGTTAATGGTTCTTCACCGATTCCAGCGCTGCGGAAAGAGCCTCTCCTACAGCCTCAAGGTTCGGACCGCCACCCTGTGCCATCTCGGCGTTACCGCCGCCGCGTCCTTCGAGTTTTGGCAACATACTTTTCAGAACATTTTGGGCGCTGGCTCCAGAATCGCGGGCAGCGCTGTCAGTCGTTACCACAACAGCAACTTTGTCCTGATCAAGAGTTACCGCGATGACAACGAATCCAGATTTTGTGATTTTTGTCTTTGCTGATGTCACCAAATCACGCAGTTCATTAGCAGTTGTGCCTGAGGGAGCTGTGAACCGATAGAGGTTTATCCCGTTAATCAAATCAGGTTCACCAATAAGTCCCGAGATGTTGGAAAGCAAAGCCGATGTTTTAGCTTTAGCAATTTCACGCTCGACTTCCTTGAGTCGCGATATCATGCTCGCAATACGATCTGGTAATTCATCAGCGCGGACCTTAGTTAGTTGCGCAAGCTGGTCCACAATGAGGTGCTCCCGAGCTAAGAATTTGTATGCGTCAGTACCCACAAGCGCCTCAATGCGCCTCACCCCAGCACCGATTGAGCTCTCGGATAGAAACTTAATTACACCCAACTGTCCTGAACTTTGCGTATGTGTTCCACCGCAGAGTTCCTTAGCCCAGTCCCCTACGCTGACGACACGAACCTTGTCACCATACTTTTCGCCGAACAGTGCCATCGCTCCGGTAGCTCTTGCTTGCTCTTGAGTCATCACCTGCGCGGTAACTGGCAAATTTGAGAGTAGCAATTCGTTCACACGAGCCTCTACCTCGTTTAGAACTGAAGTGGGTACCGCGCCAGCGCTTGGAAAATCAAATCTGAAACGCCCAGGCGAATTTTCGGAACCCATCTGAGTAGCAGTTTCACCCAAGGCCTCACGAAAAGCTTTATGAACCATGTGTGTAGCGGTGTGTGCCCTTGAGATTGCTGTGCGCCGCACGACATCAACCTGAGCCGCTGCATGTGCGCCAACACTAATCGCACCCGAAATTATTTTTCCTCGGTGTACAAATAGACCAGCTACGGGTGCCTGCACATCGTTAATTTGAATAACTGTTCCATCATCGAGCGAGATGGTGCCGTGGTCACCAAGTTGACCACCACCTTCTGCATAAAAGGGTGTGCGATCTATCAGCACTTCTACCTCATCACCAGCAGTGGCACCTTGAACATCTTGACCATCGACAACGAGACCCGTCACAATCCCATCAGCGTGGGTTTGGGTGTAACCTAGAAATTCTGTTGCCCCAGATTTGGCCATGATGTCTCGGTACAAAGTGACCGCAGAAAAGCCACTCTTTCGTGCTTGCGCGTCAGCTTTGGCCCGATTGCGTTGTTCTAGCATCAGACTTCTAAAGCCTGCCTCATCAACACTGACACCCTGCTCAGAAGCCATCTCTAGGGTTAATTCAATTGGGAATCCGTATGTGTCGTGCAGAGCAAAAGCGGCCTTGCCACCAAGTCTCTGGTCAGTGGATTGCTTAATATCCTTAACCGCTAAATCGAACATGGTCGTTCCACGTTCCAAGGTAGAAAGGAATGACTCTTCCTCAGCGCCTGCGATTGAAAGAATGCGACCAGAATCTGTTATTAGTTCAGGGTATTGAGCAGACATCGAATCGATACTTGCTTGCATAAGTTCACGCACAGTCGGTTCATGAGCGCCAAGCAGTTTCATGTTTCGAATTGCTCTTCGCATTATTCGCCGAAGAACATATCCTCGTCCCTCGTTGCCCGGAAGGACACCGTCAGAAATTAGAAATGCACAAGTTCGAGCGTGGTCAGCGATAACTCTCAGTGCTACATCATGTTTGGGATTGACACCGTATTTTTGACCTGTTAACTCACTGGCGCGATCGAGAATAATTCTTGTTGTATCTATTTCATAAATGTTGTCGACGCCTTGAAGTAATGCCGCCATACGTTCTAGGCCCATTCCGGTGTCAATGTTTTTAGCAGGCAATTCCCCAAGAATTGGGTAGCCTTCCTTGCCAGGTCCATCGCCACGCGCGAATTGCATAAAAACAAGGTTCCAAACTTCAAGGTAACGATCTTCATCAGCAATAGGGCCGCCTTCGCGACCATGTTCGGGGCCACGGTCGTAGTAAATCTCAGAACAAGGACCACAAGGTCCTGGTACGCCCATTGACCAAAAATTATCAGCCATGTCTCGACGTTGGATTCGCTCCATCGGAACGCCGACTTCGTTGTGCCAAATGTCGACGCTTTCGTCATCATCTAGGTAGACAGTTACCCAAAGTTTGTCTTCAGGAAAACCGTAGCCACCGTCAGCAGTTGAGGATGTAAGCAATTCCCAAGCGAATGGAATGGCTTCTCGTTTAAAGTAATCGCCAAAGGAAAAATTGCCACACATTTGAAAAAATGATGCATGTCTGGTGGTCTTACCAACTTCTTCAATGTCTAAGGTGCGAACCACTTTTTGGACACTGGTGGCTCGGGTGTATTCGGGCACCGCTTCACCAACAAAATAGGGCTTAAACGGGACCATCCCGGCGTTTACAAAAAGCAGGGTCGGATCATCCAAAAGCAAACTGGCGCTGGGGACAACTGTGTGTCCATTCTTGGCAAAATACTCAAGAAAACGGGAACGAATTTCGGCGGAATCCACTTTTTTAGGGGCCTTTCCTTTGGCTCATGCTTTTTCTACAGAAGTTGGTTTAGCAACCAATCTATAACTAAACAGTAGTGGAAAAGTTAGATAGCTAACCTAATCCCTTCCGAGGAGTTCTCGAATCTTTTTGAAAATTATCCCCAGTTGATTTTCTTTGCCATGTTGACCTGGTGCGTAATAGCGGCGATTGCGCAATGGATCGGGCAAGTAATTCTGTTCGGCAACGCCGCCCAAAACATCATGTGGGTATACGTAGCCAACACCATGACCCAAATCGCCGGATCCTGCATAGTGGCCGTCTCTTAAATGCGCTGGAACTTCGCCTATGTCTCCTGCCTGAATGTCCGCGATTGCTGAGGCGATAGCGAGGTAGGCAGTGTTCGATTTTGGTGCCAGCGCCAACGATATAGTTGCCTGGGCTAGCGCAATTCGTGCCTCAGGCATACCTATCAAAGCAACAGTGTCGGCCGCGGAAACCGCTAAAGGTAACAGTGAATTATCCGCCAATCCGATGTCCTCGCTTGCTAGGACAACAAGACGTCTGGCGATGAATCTGGGATCCTCTCCCGCCTCAATCATTCGGGCAAGGTAGTGCAAAGATGCGTCTACATCAGAGCCACGAACACTTTTTATGAATGCACTAATAACGTCATAGTGTTGATCGCCAGATCTGTCGTAACGAACTAGGTGGTTTTCACTGGCGAGGGCAACATGCGAAAGAGAAATACTTAACTCTTTGTTCGCTACCGCAGTATTTGCGCTCGCCTCGAGAAGTGTCAGTGCCCTACGGGCATCTCCACCAGCCAAACGAATAATCACATCCCTGACTTCATCAGGCAATGTCAGGGCGTTATCTAGTCCCTTTGACATGGTTAGGGCATTATGAAGAATTTCCGCGATTGCCTCAGGTGAGAGAGCTGTCAAAGTAACGAGCAAGGTACGAGAAAGAAGTGCGCTGATAATAGAAAATGAGGGATTCTCCGTTGTTGCGGCTACCAGTGTGACCCAACCGTTTTCCACTCCAGGCAACAGCGCGTCTTGTTGGGTTTTGCTAAACCTATGAACTTCATCGACGAAAAGAACAGTGTGAATAGCAAAAGAAACCTTGTTTACTCTCGCTGCTTCAACTATTTCTCGAACATCCTTCACTCCAGCAGTGACCGCGGATAACTCGACAAATTTCGCCCCACCAGAGCTTGCGATGAGTTGCGCCAAGGTTGTCTTGCCGGTTCCGGGCGGGCCCCAGAGTATTAACGAGTTGCGTTGCGTGGACCAATCTGATTGCAGAAGCTGTTGTAACGGACTGCCCTGATGAAGCAGGTGTGTTTGACCTGCGAACTCTTCAACACTTGATGGTCGCATCCGTGCGGCGAGGGGCGCACTTGATTCCTCACTATCGAAGAGCGACGAAGACATCGGCTATTTGTCGTCCACTTCAGCTGTCGGGTCGAAGTCAATCCCTGCTTCAAGTCGCTGCTGATCAGTGATTGGCGTGGGTGCACTAGTTAGTGGGTCGAAACCGGCGCCAGTTTTTGGAAAAGCGATAACATCTCGCAAACTTGTTGCACCAGTGAGCAGCATGCAGATTCGATCCCAGCCGAAAGCTACCCCACCATGAGGAGGCGGACCGAAAGCAAAAGCCTCGAGCAAGAATCCAAATTTCTCACGGGACTCGTCCTCGCTCATGCCGAGTACTGCAAAAACCCGCTCTTGAACATCGCCCTGATGAATACGGATTGATCCACCACCAATTTCATTTCCATTACAAACAATGTCGTATGCCCAAGCCAGAGCTTCGCCCGGTGACTCTTCGAATCGGTCTATCCACTCATCGTTAGGTGATGTGAAAGGATGATGCACGGCCGTCCACGAGCCATCGTCTGTCATTTCAAACATTGGTGCGTCAACTATCCAAACGAACGACCAGGTGTCTTCATCGATTAGTCCGCAACGCTTACCAACTTCAAGCCGAACAGAGCCCAATAGAGCCTGCGAATCGCGCTTGGTACCGGCTGCAAAAAATACACAGTCGCCCGGTTGCGCTCCAACATGTGCGGCTAATCCGTTTCGTTCATCATCGGTTAGATTCTTGGCAACTGGTCCTCCGAGGCTGCCATCTGCTTCAAACGTTACGTATGCCAAGCCCTTGGCGCCTCGTTGTTTAGCCCAGTCTTGCCAGGCATCGAAAGTTCTTCGTGGCTGATCTGCGCCACCAGGCATGACAACAGCCCCAACATATTCAGATTGGAAAACCCTAAACTCGGTATTGGCAAAATAAGAAGCACATTCGACTAATTCCAGATCAAAACGTAGGTCAGGCTTATCAGAACCAAAACGCGTCATCGCGTCGTGGTAAGTCATGTGTGGAATCTGGCCAATTTCGTAATTCAAAGTTCCTTGCCAGATGCTGCGGATTACCGCTTCGCCAACTTCAATGACATCGGACTGTTCGACGAAACTCATCTCAATGTCTAATTGAGTAAATTCAGGTTGACGATCAGCGCGGAAATCTTCGTCGCGATAGCAGCGTGCAATTTGGTAGTAACGCTCCATCCCCGCCACCATGAGCAACTGCTTGAACAGCTGAGGACTCTGTGGTAACGCATACCAATGACCTGGCTGCAATCTAACTGGTACTAGGAAATCTCGAGCTCCCTCAGGAGTGGATCGAGTTAAGGTTGGGGTCTCGATTTCAACGAAGTTGCGAGCATGCAAAACATCGCGTGCATAACGATTTACATCACTGCGCATGCGCAGAATGTTGCCAGATGCTGGTCGTCGCAAATCCAGGTATCGATACTTCAACCGTGTTTCTTCGCCGACCGTGATTGCATCATCAATAGGGAAAGGTAAAGGCGCACTCTTACTTAGAACTTTCACTTCGTCAGCCACAATTTCGATATCGCCTGTTGGAATTTCTGGATTGTCGTTTCCCTCTGGACGGATTCGCACCGTGCCAGTTATCTGCAGGCAGAATTCGGCGCGAAGTCCATGGGCAACGGCCTCATCGTTGACTACAACTTGTACCGAACCAGTTGAGTCACGCAGATCGAAAAAAGCTATCCCGCCATGATCGCGGCGCTTACCAACCCAACCCGATAGCACAACTAGCGTTCCGTTGTCTGTGTTGCGCAGTGTTCCGGCATCGTGAGTGCGAAGCATCAAAAATCCTTAAAGCTAGCGAAAGTGAGACTCTATTTGGTTAACATTTCTTCAACTAAGTCTAAAGGCACACTGGTTTGCTCTCCAGACAAGAGATTCTTTATGACTGCCGTGTGGTTTTTAATCTCGTCTTCACCTACGATTACCGCAAATTTGGCACCTGATCTGTCCGCACTTTTCATGCTCGCCTTTAGGCTTCGCGAATCAAATGCCATGTCGACACATGCTCCGTTTATGCGCAACGCACCAATAAGCGGAAGGCAAATCTCCAGTGCACCCTCGCCTATCGGGATCAAGAAAGCAAGCAGCGGATTAGATGCTGGCAGAGTGATACCTTCAGCCTGGATTGCAAGGCAGGTGCGATCAACACCAAGTCCAAAACCAACACCAGCTAGTGCGGGTCCACCAAGAGTTTCAACTAGCCCGTCATATCGACCGCCACCGCCAATAGCGGACTGAGCACCAAGGCCAGTATGAATCAATTCGAATGTTGTTCGCACATAATAATCAAGCCCGCGAACGAGTCTTGGTGCCAACTCATACTCAACGCCAAGCAAATCCAAGAAATGCAGGACTAGATTGTGATGCTCGCAACATTCTGCACAGAGGTGATCGGGCATCAGCGGGGCATCTTCAAGCAAGGCTCGTACATGTTCGCGCTTGTCGTCTAGTACACGCAATGGATTTAGCAGAATGCGTTCTTGCGTTGCTTCATCAAGTTCTAGGGTGCCAAGGAATGCAGTCAAGAGTTCGCGATATGCGGGTCGACATTGGTGGCAGCCTAATGAATTAACCAGTAGTCGAATGTTTTTCAGCCCCAAGATTGTGCGCTGTGAATGGATGGCCATCCAGATAATCTCCGCATCAAGGGCAGGGTCACTTGATCCAATCGCTTCGACACCGACCTGGGTGTGCTGACGATAGCGTCCGGATTGTGGTTGCTCGTAGCGAAAATTCGCACCTGTGTACCAAACCTTGACTGGAAGTCCAGCGCGATCAAGACGATTTTCTAAAATCGCGCGTAAAACTCCAGCGGTTCCCTCCGGGCGCAAAGTCAGACTCCGATCCCCTCTGTCATTGAATGTGTACATCTCTTTAGAAACAACATCCGTCGATTCGCCAACACCACGAACAAATAAGGCAGTGTCCTCAAATAACGGCGTCTCAATGTATCCATAACCCGCCAATCGTGGTGGCGTACTTAGGGCATCCTTAACGGCGAGCCATAGTTGCGAAAATGGTGGGACCACATCGTAGGTGCCCTTTGGGGCTTTAAATAAATCACTCATGTCGCCTTTAATCCTTGCGCAATTCGATGCAAATATGGGTTTGTGGCGCGCTCGATTCTCATAGTGCTCGAAGGTCCGTGACCTGGATAAACCATCGCCTCATCTGGCAACGGCATGATTACGTTTAGAAGGGATGAATTCATCGCATCTGCGGAACCACCGGGTAAATCAGTTCTACCGATTGCACCTGCGAAAAGAACATCACCAGTGAAAACATGGCGACCACCAAAGTCAAAAAGAACAGAACCGGCGGTATGTCCTGGTGCATGATGGACTACGAATTTCATTCCAGCAATTTCTAATTGTGTTGAATCACTAACTTCAATCACCTCGCTTGGTTCAGCGAATACGTCAGCGGAATCCAACAACATTGGTATCGCAGACTTAGTCTGCTCGGAAACACCCTCTAGCGGATGGCTAAGCAAGAAGCGGTCCTCTCTGTGAATTATGGCCGGGATTTCATAACCAGTAGCAACAGGGAAAACCGACCAAGTGTGGTCTAGGTGGCCATGGGTAATTAATACTGCAACCGGCTTAAGCCGATATTCTGCCAAGGTGTCTTTAATCTGTGGAATCGCGCCTGGACCCGGGTCAATTATTAAGCATTCTGAACCGTTCTGGCTCGCTAAAACATAGCAATTAGTCTGCCAAGGGCCTGCAGGAAAACTCTCAATTAGCAAAATAAAAACCTTTCAAAACAACTTCCTCAAGGGTAGCGTCAAAACCACTTGAAGTTTGACCTTAGAATTAGGAACTATGAGTCAAAAGCGTGAACGCGAGTTAGCTCGCGCAAGGTATGAACGTCAACAAGTCCGTCGTGCAGAACGCGCGCAGAACAAACGCACGAGGAACTTCATTAGCGCTGGAATAGTTCTTCTTGTCACATTTATGGTCTGGGCCGGCAACAACTCTGCAAAAAATGATTTGGCCAAGCCTGCGTCGACTAAGTCGCCAGCGCCATCTATTTCTGCCTCTAAGCAGGCCTCTGGATGTTCACAGATCGGCAGCGCCCGTCCGAACAACGTGTCTTTTGCCTCAGTAGACAAGGACACTGTTGCCGGTTCAACTCTCACGCTTTCAACAAATTGTGGTGGCATAAAAATAGCGCTCAATAAGAATGCACCAAAAACTATTCAAGCAATGACGTTCCTGGCTAATAAAAAATTCTTTGTCGGAACAATCTGCCACCGACTCACTTTCTCAGGAATTTACGTACTTCAATGTGGCGATCCTGCAGGTGACGGAACAGGTGGACCTGGTTTTGCCTTTGCAGATGAAAATCTTCCAAAGGCAACTGAAGGTGGCTCTGCTGTCTATAAGCGTGGCACAGTCGCAATGGCTAACAGCGGTCCCGGAACAAACGGAAGCCAGTTCTTCCTAGTTTATGAAGATTCCCCCTTGCCACCGAACTACACCGTTTGGGGTAAAATAACCTCAGGGATAGAAATTTTAGATCGTGTTTCTACTGCTGGTGTTCAGGGTGGAGCCGCCGACGGCAGGCCAGTTCAATCAGTCGGCATCATTAGCGCCACCGTTACGCCATAATAAAACTGTCAACGCAAGTAAAAGAGCCCGCTAGGGACCCGAGTACAAGGATGATCATCATGACTGAAACTAATGAATATGGCCACGTTGATGAGCAGGGTAACGTCTTTCTAAGCACTCCTGAGGGTCCAGTCAAGCTCGGTCAGTACACCATTGGTGACGCCAAGGAGGCTTTGGCCTTTTATGCAAAGCGCTTCGATGACCTCGTGGCAGAAATCATTTTGACTGTTAGCCGCCTTGCTGAGGCAAAGGCCCCCGTTGAGTCGGTTAACGCGCTGATTGACCGCATTGGTAAAGCTATTGAGTCGCCTAACATGCTTGGCGACATCCCAAGTTTAAATGTCTACAAAGATGAACTATCCAACCTAGTAGAAGATCAAAAGAAGGCTCTGGCCGAACGTAAGGCGGCGGCTAAAGTTGCTGCCCTGGCTAAGCGTGAAGAGTTGGTGGCAATCGCCGAGAGTCTTGCCAATTCCACATCTTGGAAAATCACAGGTGAAAAGTTCAAAGAGATGCTCGACGAATGGAAGAACGTAACCAACGTCGATCGTGGTAAAGAGCAGGAACTATGGAAGCGCTTTAGCTCTGCACGCTCGGTCTTCGACAAGGCTCGACGAAATCATTTCGCAGCCCTTGATGCGACCCGGTCAGAGGCCACCGCGGCTAAGAAAGCACTAATAGCCAAAGCCGCAGAGTTAGCCGACAGCACTGAATGGGCTGCGACTACAACGGCGTTCAAAAAGCTTATGGATAACTGGAAAGGTCTTGCTCGAGCCGGTAAGTCAGAAGAAGAGAAGCTTTGGAAAGAATTCAAATCTGTGCAAGATAAATTCTTCACAAATCGCAATACGGTAAATGAGGCTCGTGACGAAGAATTTGGTAAGAATCTAACACTTAAGCAAGAGCTGGCGGCGGCTGCTGAGGCGCTGTTGCCAATCATTGATCTAGATGCAGTTAAGAATTCCCTTCGTGAAATCTCCGAGAAGTGGGAAAAGATTGGTCATGTTCCGCGCAACGACAAGGAAAAGATTGAGCGTCGTCTGAAATCTGTCGAGGACGCTGTGCGTCGTGCTCAAGAGGAAATTTGGCATCGCTCTAAGCCAGAAGTTATCGAGCGTGCTAATGGTTTCATCTCTTCATTTGAGGCATCAGTTGCAAAATTAGAAAAGGGTATCGCTGATGCAAAGGCCGCTAAGAAAGCTGGCGACATTAAGAAATTGGAAGCACAACTAGCGCAGACTCAAGCTTTGCTGGATGCCGCACGCTCTGGTGCATCCAAACTCGGCTAGAACATTCCCGCTAACAAGTTATACGCGATAAACGTCGAACACTCCATCAACTGCTCTAACGGCGCGTAGAACGTAGTCAAGATGTGATGGGTCCCCCATTTCGAACGTGAATCTACTTATCGCGACACGATCTCTAGTGGTTGTTACTGAAGCATTCAGAATATTTACATGCTGATCGCTTAAGGAGCGCGTGACATCTGAAAGCAATCGAGATCTGTCCAAGGCCTCAACTTGGATGTTGACCAGAAAGACACTGCTTTTGCCTGGTGTCCAGGCTACTTGCACAATTCGGTCCTCTTGTATGCGCAACTCATCAGCATTGACACAGTCGGTGCGGTGGACCGAAATACCAGATCCGCGAGTTACAAAACCTAAAACTTCATCGCCTGGCACTGGAGTGCAACATCTCGAAAGTCGCACCCATGTGTCATCAGCCCCAATAACAGTTACCCCCGGGTCGTGTTTTATCGACCTACGGCTCTTTAATCTGGTGGGTGAGATTAAGTCTGCCGTTTCCTCGACCATTCCTTCATCGCCACCATGGGCGCTTAAAAGACGGGTAACAACTGTCTGTGCGCCAAGATGCCCCTCTCCCACAGCGGCGTAAAGTGCGCTGACATCGGCAAAATGTGACTCAGCACTAAGGGTTGCCAACATGTTGTTCGTGAGAAGTCGTAGTGGGACTCCCTGCTTTTTCATAGCCCGGACAATCTGATCTTTACCTATTTCGATCGCTTCTTCACGACGTTCCTTAGAGAACCAGGCACGAATCTTAGACTTTGCTCGCGCGCTAACTACTATGTTCAACCAATCCTGACTTGGGCCGGCACTGTCCGCCTTATTCGTGATGATCTCAACGCTGTCGCCATTAGCTAGTTTGCTATCCAGCGGCGCCAACTTCCCGTTTATTCGCGAGCCAACACAGCGTTCACCCACTTGGGTGTGCACTGAATACGCAAAATCAATTGGAGTGCTACCGGCAGGTAATGCCATAACTTCACCTTTAGGTGTGAAAACATAAACCTCTGAGGCGCCCAAATCTTCACGAAGGGAATCCATGAAATCACCAGGGTCTTCAGTTTCGCGTTGCCAATCTAGTAGCTGGCGTACCCAACCAAGATCATCTGGACCAGTCTTGCCCCCAACATTTGCGGTCTTGTATCGCCAATGTGAAGCAACTCCATATTCTGCCGCTCTATGCATCTCATGGGTGCGGATCTGAAATTCAACGGGTTTTCCTGAAGGACCAATAACTGTGGTGTGCAGCGACTGATACATCGTGAATTTTGGCATGGCTATGTAGTCTTTAAAACGACCTGGTACGGGGTTCCATTCATTGTGAATTATGCCCAAGGCAGCATAACAATCCTGAATGTTATCGACTAGAACACGCACGCCAATCAAGTCATAGATGTCTTCAAAATCACGGCCTCTGACAATCATCTTCTGGTAGATGCTGTAAAAATGTTTCGGTCTGCCGGTGATAACACTGGCAATACCCATATCCTGCAAATCTTGCGTTACGAGTTCAACGACTTCTTTGAGGTACTCGTCTCTTGCAGGAGCGCGTTGTTGAACAAGTCTGACAATTTCGTCGAACATCTTTGGGTACAAAGTTGTGAATGCCAAATCTTCAAGTTCCCACTTGATTGCATTCATGCCAAGCCGATGTGCAAGTGGTGCATAGATCTCTAGCGTTTCACGCGCCTTTTGCTCTTGCTTTTCAATAGACATGTACTGCAAGGTGCGCATGTTGTGTAACCTGTCAACGAGCTTGATCACCAGCACTCGAATGTCACGTGCCATGGCAACGACCATCTTGCGCACAGTTTCAGAAGCAGAGGTTTGACCATACTTTACTTTGTCCAGCTTGGTAACCCCATCGACAAGATCGGCAACTTCATCACCAAAGTCCGCTCTCAGATGTTCAATGTCATACTCGGTGTCTTCTACTGTGTCATGTAGTAGAGCGGCAATAATTGTCGGAGTCGTCATACCCAATTCGGCTAGCAAGCCAGCCACAGCGACTGGGTGGGTTATGTAAGCCTCCCCCGACTTACGCTCTTGATTGCGATGAAAATAGTCTGCCGTTTGGAATGCTCTTACAATCTCATCACGAGGACTCGCTGGATGGAAAGAGTGTAGAACTTCAAGCACCTTTACCAGGTCATCCGGGATAGGACTAGCCAAACCCTGCGGAAAACGCACAAGCAGAGCAACATCTAGCGCTATTGGTATTCCGGTCACGGCTACTCCTTCTACTGCCTATCATAAACTCCATTGCTCAACAAAGTAGCGTTACCTACTGGGAACTAAAGATTAGGAAAGAGTGTAAAAATCTCTACCTGAGGAAATTTTAGTTGAACAGTTTCCTGTCCCCCGAGGAAATCTAGTTTGAGGAGCACGACCAGAGATAAGGCTTTGGCGCCGCATTGCGAAATAAGATCAAGTGCCGCGCACGCTGTTCCACCAGTGGCAAGGACATCATCGATAACAAGCACCACGTCGCCAGGCTTTAAGGCATCAGTGTGGATTTCAATTGCGTCAGTTCCATATTCAAGTGCATACTCAACTCGATGAGTTTGCCTTGGCAATTTGCCACTCTTTCGGATTGGAATAAAACCCAAGCCCATCCGTGCGGCTAACGCGGCGCCGAAGATAAAGCCTCTTGCCTCGATACCGACAATATGTGTGACACCGTCGTGTGCGAAGTGATTCGCAATCGTGTCTAGGACGCTAGTGAACGCAACCGAATTCGCCGCAATTGGTGTTACATCCTTGAAAATAACGCCTGGAACTGGATAGTCCACAATTTGCGAGATGCAAGACTGTGCTAATTCCAAATCACCGCTCAACGTCTGACGCTATCGACTTGAACGTGGCTTTTTGACACGCTGCTGACGTGGCCCCGCTTGAGTCAATGAATCAGAGGCGACTGATACAGAACTTGAGTCTGCGTCGCCAGAATTTTTGCGTTTAGCATGTACTCGCTTTTGCAAACCCTGCATTTCTGGCGTGCGCTCTTTAAGGAATGAAAGAAAAGGCGTAGCAATGAAGATTGATGAATATGCACCAACGAGCATGCCGACGAATAGTGCCAACGCCAAGTCATTGAGCGTCCCTGCACCAAGCAGTACGACCCCGACAATAAGAATTGACAGTACTGGCAATAATGCAACAAGCGTTGTGTTGATACTACGAACCAGAGTCTGGTTCAAAGCTAAATTGGCAGCCTCACTGAAAGTCATCCGACTGCTACCGGCAATACCCTTGGTGTTTTCTTGCACCTTGTCAAAGACCACAACAGTGTCATAAAGGGAATAACCCAAAATGGTTAAGAAACCGATTACCGCTGCCGGGGTAACTTCAAAGCCACTGAGCGCATAGATTCCGACGGTAATTAAAACGTCGTGCGCAAGTGCAACCAAAGCTGCCACTGCCATAGACCACTCAAAATATGTGGCCAGAAATAATGCCACCAAAATCAAGAAAACCAAGAGCGCACGGGCAGCATTCTTAGAAACTTCACTGCCCCAAGAAGGACCGACCAGCTGAACTTTGATGTCCGCGTCCTTGACTGCAAATGTTGCAGCTAGCGCTGCTCCGATCTTGTTAGAGACAGTAGTTGTCACGGTCTCAGTCTGAATCCTGATCTTGTCCCCGCCAATGATTGTCACGTTTGCCGGAGTAACACCAGTTGATTTCACTGAAGCTCTAGCATCGCTAATTGACTGTGTGGTCGCATTCTTAACCGGGACTGTAAATTCTGCGCCGCCCTTGAATTCGATACCGAGATTTAGACCTCGAAAAATCAAAGTCAAGATCGAAATCGTAAGAAAGATAGCCGAAATGGTATACCAAGTGCGACTTTTGCCCACGATGTTGTAGGAAGCCTCGCCACGATACAAACGATTACCAAGTGTTGAAATTCCGGACATTAGTTGCTCACCTCTGAAACTGTTATGACGCCAAGTCTGCTTGGAGAAACTCCAGTCATACTTGCACCGCTATTCATCCACTTGTTTTCGGCAAGCCTGTTAACAATTGGACGAGTGAATGTAAAGGCCACAACAACGTCAATAACGGTAGTGAGACCAAGTGTGAATGCAAATCCGCGAACGCTTCCTACGGATAAGTAGTAAAGAACGAATGCTGCTAGGAAAGATACGAAACCTGCAGCCAAAATAGTCCTACTTGCCCTTTCCCAGCCCTGTGCTGCCGCACCGCGCAATTTTTTACCTTCGCGTAATTCATCACGGAGTCGCTCAAAATACACGATGAAAGAGTCAGCTGTAATACCAATTGCAACCACTGCTCCGGCAATACCTGCAAGCGTCATGGTGAAACCAATTGTGTTACCGAGAATAATGAAAATCACATAAGACATAACCGCAGCGACTACCAGGCTGGCAACAGCTACAAGTCCGAGTGCACGGTAGTAGGCAATTAAGTACAAGATAACCAGAAGCAAGCCAAACGCTCCTGCGAGAAGACCTGCCTGAAGTTGATCGTTTCCGAGGGTCGGCGAGATTTGTTGTACCTCATCGACATTCAACGCAACAGGTAGTGCGCCGTACTTAAGAACCTGCGCCAATCCTTTAGCCTCTTCTGCGGTGAATGAGCCGCTGATGACTGCGCTACCGCCAAGAATCGCCTCATTAACAGAAGGCGCACTCATTACGACGCCATCTAACACGATTCCGAATCGATTAGCTGGAGCCTTCTGGGTGTAAAGATTCTTAGTTACATCTGCAAACTTCTTAGCACCAGCGGTAGTCATAGTCAGATCTACCTGCCATCCTCCTGCGCCACCAGTCGGCAAACTTGCCTTAGCGCTTTGGATGTCACCGCCGCTAAGTGCCGCTGGAGCTAGAACGAACTTTTCGCTCTTATCTTTTTGACAAGTGATCAAGTACTGTTCAGGATCGTCAATCTTGCCGCCCTCGAGAATCTTTGACCCATCGCAGTTCAGTGCCGCAAAAGTGTCCGCAAATTTCTGAGTTACTTCCTTTGTCTGGATTGGTGGCTCGAAATACGATGCTGGAATTGAAGGAGAAGGTGTTGGCGTAACACTTGATGCCTTTGGCGTTGCTTTAGAGCCCTTTTTGACACTGACACTCGGCGTTGGCGCTGGCACAGGAGTTCCCGAATCACTCGTGATTACGGGTCTAAAATTCAAGACTGCAGTGGTCTTAAGTTGATCTACCACAGTGCGATCAGTCTCGCCAGGGATTGTCACGATAATTTTTGTATTGGCGCCAGAACCCTGTGTAGTAACTTCGGATTCAGCGACACCAAAGCCATCTACACGAGCACGGATGATTGATAGCGTCTGTCCCAGTTGTTCGCTGGTGACAGCCTTATCCCCGGCTGCGGTGGCGGACAAGATTACTTGTGTCCCGCCTCGAAGATCGAGCCCTAATCTAGGTGCGTGATCGCGACCTGGCAAAAAAGCCCAAACGATCAAACCAACAATTGAAATCGCTAAGTAGATTAAAGATCTCTTAGGCTGATAATTCTTTGCCACGAATCAAACCTTCTGTAGTCCATAGTCGAAAAACAACTCGCAAAACGCGCGTCAGCCTCAACATTAGCGGATAACAAGACCATTGCTAAGCACGCCCCAATCTAACTGGGTTCAAATCTGTTTGACCACTCTGGTACTGGACGACCTAACGCTTCAAAGCTTGCCGAAGTTGCTGTTCTGCCCCTAGGTGTTCGGGCCATGAAACCTAGTCGAACCAAGAATGGTTCACAGACTGTTTCCACTGTTTCGGGCTCTTCACCAACTGCCATAGCCAATGTTGACAGGCCCACCGGTCCCCCAGCGAAATTATCGATTAACGCCACTAAGACGGCCCGATCAAGACGATCCAACCCAATTTCATCAACCTCATAGAGCTCTAGTGCGCTGCGAGTTCGTTCCGCATCGAGAACGCCATCATGGTGAACTTGGGCGTAATCGCGCGCTCGACGAAGAAGCCTGTTTGCGATTCTGGGTGTACCACGAGATCGGCTTGCGAGTTCTGAACATGATTGGGAATCAGCGACGATCCCTAATTGCAATGCGGAACGCGTAACAATGGTGTGCAATTCTTCGGGTTCGTAGTAATCAAGATGCGCAGTAAAACCAAAACGGTCGCGTAATGGTGCCGGCAACATTCCTGACCTTGTCGTTGCGCCAACCAAAGTGAAGGCGGGTAGCTCAAGTGGAATTGACGTCGCACCGGGACCTTTACCGACCATGACATCCACTCGGAAGTCTTCCATTGCGAGATAAAGCATCTCCTCGGCTGATCTAGACATTCGATGTATTTCATCAATGAACAGAACTTCGCCAGGTATTAAACTCGAAAGCATGCTTGCTAAATCGCCGGCATGTTGAATCGCCGGCCCACTGCTTAGCCGCAACGGGGCGCCCAATTCGCTCGCCACAATCATGGCCAAGGTGGTTTTGCCTAAGCCTGGTGGCCCTGCTAGCAGAATATGGTCGGGACTTGCCTGACGCTTACTGGCTGCCTGCAAAACTAGGTGAAGCTGGTCTTTGACACGTTGTTGTCCCACAAACTCGTTAAGCGTCGCCGGTCTTAGTGCAGCCTCTAGTACTCTTTCTTCCAATGAGGCACTAGCGCTAATCAATTGATCGTCTTTCATTGATTTGCCAAGATCTGTAAAGCAGCGCGCAGTATTGTCGCTGCATCGCCCGATTCGCCCTGTAGTTCAGTCGGTAGCGCAGAGATTGCACGTTGAGCTTCTTTGGTACTCCACCCGAGTCCCGTTAGACCTTGTTCAACCTGATCAGCCCATTTGCGTGGGGACTCTCTTGTGCTGGAGGCAGTTGCTGCGACCTTGTCTTTTAGTTCCAAAATGAGTCTAGCTGCGCCTTTACTACCAACACCTGGAGTTTTCGTTAAGCGCACCGAATCTTCGGTCAGGATGGCATTTCTGAATTGATCACCTGGCAGAGTCGCAATTATCGTGAATGCGAGTTTAGGGCCAAACCCAGAAACTGCCTGAACAATCTCAAAGAGTTCACGATCTTGGGCATTCGCGAATCCGAATAAGGTCAAGGAGTCCTCTCGCACAACCAAAGACGTCTGCACGGTCATTTGCGATCCAACCCGAGCGGTGGCACTTGTGTCTGGTGCACAGATTACAAAGTATCCAAGCCCGCCAACATTAATCACAAGACCATCGATACGAGCATCTAATACTGTTCCGGTCAAAGATGCAATCATGATGACACAGCCTTTAGTTGATTTATCGCTTGAGCAATGCGAGTCTGGCCGATTCCGCGCCATGAGTGGCAAAGTGCCAGAGCCAAGGCATCTGCGGCATCTGCTGGTTTTGGCGCATCTTGCAGTTTGAGAATTTTTGTGACCATCGCGGTGACTTGTGCCTTATTGGCTCGACCGCTACCAGTGACAGCCGCTTTAACTTCTGTGGGCGTGTACATAGAGACTTCGATGCCATTCTTGGATGCAACCAAAAGGGCAATCGCGCTTGCTTGAGCCGTGCTCATAGCGGTACGCACATTGTGTTGACTGAATACTCGCTCGACCGCGACTGCATCTGGCTGGAAATTTGTCACAATCTCTTGAATTGCCTCTTCTAACATCAGCAGGCGCATGTCCAGTGGCGCATCTGTGGGCGTTTCGATTACATTCACATAGACAAACACGCTCTGTCTACGGTCATTAACATCGATAATCCCAACCCCACAACGGGTAAGCCCAGGATCTATTCCCAGAACGCGCATAAATCCTCCGAACATCTGTTCGAATACTATTGCATGAAATCGGAAAAGATAGCCATTTGCCGCGCGTGTTTAGGCGTCTTGGTCAAGCTCAGCTATAACTTCATCCGAAAGATCGAAATTTGCATACACGTTTTGAACATCGTCACAATCTTCTAGGGCTTCAATCAATTTGAATACTTTGCGCGCAGTATCTGCATCAACCGGAACAGTCATGGATGGCACAAAAGTAGCTTCAGCAGACTCATAGTCAATGCCCGCTAACTGAAGTGCGGTTCGTACCCTGACAACATCAGTTGCGTCAGAGATTATCTCTAGCGGACCACCCAAATCATTTACCTCTTGCGCGCCTGCATCTAACACTGCTTCAAAAACATCGTCCTCATTTGATGCACCCTCTGGCACGACTACTACGCCTTTGCGATTGAAGAGATAAGAGACCGAGCCCGGATCTGCCATCGTTCCACCATTGCGAGTCATTCCAACACGAACATCAGAGGCAGCACGGTTGCGGTTATCACTAAGGCATTCAATGAGCATGGCAACCCCGTTTGGTCCGTAGCCTTCGTACATGATGGTTTGATAGTCGGCTCCCCCAGTTTCCGCACCAGAGCCACGCTTCACAGCGCGTTCAATGTTGTCAAGCGGAACTGAGTTCTTGCGTGCCTTTTGGATGGCATCGAATAACGTCGGGTTGGCACTTGTGTCGTCTCCACCGGCTCGAACTGCAACTTCAATGTTTTTAATTAATTTGGCAAATAACTTACCGCGACGCGAATCAATGATTGCTTTTTTGTGCTTAGTCGTTGCCCATTTGGAATGCCCACTCATGCAGATCTCACCATTTCTATGAAGTACTGATGGAAACGTAAATCCGAAGTCAACTCGGGATGAAATGACGTCGCAAGTAGGTTACCTTGTCGGACCGCCACTATGCGCTCATCTTGGCTGTGGGTGTCGTCGCGAGACACTGATTCCTTCATTGCGCACAGAACTTCAACTTGGGGACCCACACTGGTGACTAGAGGTGCCCTGATAAAAATAGCGTGAAAAGCGGGTGCGCCTATTGCGTCAATGTCGAGGTCTATTTCGAATGAATCTCGCTGGCGACCAAATGCATTCCGTTGGGCAGTGATATGCAGCCCCCCAATTGTCGGTTGATCCAAGCGAGCATCAGTAACAACATCGGCGAGCATGATTAATCCAGCGCAAGAACCATAAACCGGTAATTCTCTCGCCGCGGCACGTAAAGGTTCGAACAGATTATTTTTGTCTGCCAGGATACCCATCGTCGTGGATTCGCCGCCAGGAATAACTAAACCTGCAACACCAGCAAAATCCGAAGCGTGCTTTACCTCGCGAACAACTGCGCCACTTTCAACGAGCATTTTAGAGTGCTCACGAACATCTCCTTGAATTGCGAGCACCCCGATAATCGGGGAAGCACCCATTACCAGCCGCGTTCAGCTAAACGATGTGGCACTGGAATATCAGCAACATTTATACCGACCATTGCTTCGCCGAGCCCACGAGATGCTTTCGCAACCGCATCCGGGTTATCGAAATTCATAGTCGCTTGCACGATTGCATTCGCGCGAGCGACTGGATCGCCTGACTTGAAAATTCCAGATCCAACAAAAACGCCATCCGCGCCAAGTTGCATCATCATTGCTGCATCAGCTGGCGTTGCAATTCCGCCGGCAGTGAAAAGTACCACTGGAAGTGATCCAGTCCGTGCTACTTCTAGGACTAGATCATAAGGAGCCTGTAATTCCTTGGCTGCAACATAAAGTTCATCTGACCTCATGGAAGATAACTTACGAATCTCTGCGGTAATGGTTCGAATATGCGTCGTTGCATTTGAGACATCGCCAGTACCAGCCTCACCCTTCGAGCGGATCATGGCTGCACCTTCGTTGATTCTTCGAAGTGCTTCACCAAGATTGGTTGCCCCGCAAACAAATGGTGTCTTGAATTTCCACTTGTCAATGTGATGAGCGAAATCAGCAGGGGTCAATACCTCTGACTCATCAATGAAGTCCACGCCTAAACTTTCGATAATTTGTGCTTCAACAAAGTGACCGATTCGGGCCTTCGCCATTACTGGAATGGATACTGCGGCAATAATCTTGTCGATCATGTCGGGGTCGCTCATTCGTGCAACGCCACCCTGAGCGCGGATGTCTGCTGGTACACGCTCAAGAGCCATAACTGCAACTGAGCCTGCATCTTCTGCAATACGCGCCTGTTCAGCGTTGACGACATCCATGATTACACCACCCTTGAGCATGTCAGCCATGCCCCTTTTCACGCGGGTAGTAGCAACTTGAGCGTTCGAGTCATTTTGCAAAGTCATGTCGTCCTCTAGTGATGTAGTCAGATTTCCAACTTAGTCTACCGCAACGCGGTATTTCAGCGAATTGAAGGAAACTCAGGTGGCACAACATCAAGTTCAATTTTTGCTGGAAGAGGGGCTAGTCCGGCCAAATGTAAAAGACGCACCAGATGCAGCTTTCGTATTGCAAGACAATCATCTACAGCCTCACCCATAAATCGATGTGTCAACACGACACGATTGCAAACATTTTCCAGATCAGAAAATAGTTTCAATTCTTCTAGATTCTGTTCAACTTGGGCAATTGGTTGCATTGCCTCGATAGCGTCTCTAAGTAACTCACTTAGATTGTTCTCGGTTTCCAGCCGCGAGAACGAGGTGAGATCATCATCATCTAAGGCATCATGAGCACCTTGGGCCAATACGGCACTGGTTACCCGATCAAACAGCCCACTATTTGCGATTTCAAGAACAATGCCAGATCGCTTTGCAAGATTGGTATCCAATGTCGCTTTAGACATCTCAATTCTGTGATGCAGGCGATCAAGACGACCAGCTTGATGGGATAAGTACCAGAGCGCTAATGAAGCTATTAAAACGAGAATCCAAGTGTCCAGCATGTTCACAGCTCTCCTTTTTCTGGAGTTATCCGCAGTTTGCCAAGACGACCAAGCATTTGACCAGTTAGATCAGGACGCACCTTATTTCCATTAAGCGTGACTGATTGATAGACATCAACAATCTGCGCTGCCACAATGTCCCAATCAAATTGTGCGACTCTCAACAAAGCAGACGCACGAAGTTGTTCTCGTTGCGTTGCATTGGACAAAAGTGCGATTGCCGCCGCGGCTAGTGAATTGGCATCTTCATTATTGAAGAGCACTCCGCTTTGCCCACCTGCAAGCACCCGTTCGAACGCTTTTAGATTACTCGCGAGTACAGGAGTACCAGCCGCCATGGCTTCCAATAGGACGATGCCAAAAGATTCGCCCCCAGTATTTGGTGCGATATAGATAGAGCCCGACGCCAACACTGATGCCTTATCACTCTCAGCAATTTTGCCCAGACAGGTGACCGAAGCTCTATCGGGCGCACTTAGTGAATTCAAGAGATCTGATGCATCCCCGGGTCCTGCAATGAGAAGTCTTAAATTTGGATGTGCTTGTCGAATTGCTGGATAAGCGTCAATCAAAATCGATAGGCCTTTGCGTGGTTCGTCCATCCTGCCTAGAAAAACTATCGATTCGCCATCCCCTGGCCAGCCGCTCATCGGTTGGGCATTCGCAAACGAAGCAACATTCACCCCATTGGGAATGACAATCGCATCACCGCCAACGTAATGCCGTAACGTCGTGCGAGCGGATTCACTTACCGCAATGCGAGCAGTTATTTTCTCCATCGCGGTTCGCGCCAACTTGATGAGTGACTGCAAAACCCTCGAACGATCCATACTTGAGTGCCAAGTTGCAACTATTGGACCGGTCGCACTCCAACAGGCTAAAACCGACAGGCTTGGAGCAAGCGGCTCATGAACGTGAAGCACATCAAAGTTTCCCTCTTCAATCCACTTAGAGACTCGGGCAGCTGTAACCGGCCCGAAACTAAGACGCGCTACTGAGCCGTTGTACTTCACTGCCCGAGGACGACCAGTTGATTGGACAAAATCGGGTAAATGTTCATCTGATTCCGCAGGTGCTAAAACACTGACGACATGTCCTTGTTTGATTAAAGCCAGAGCCAGATCATGAACGTGCGCGGACACTCCACCTGGAATGTCCCACGCATAGGGGCAGACTAGGCCAACTCTCATGATTGGTCTTTCGAATGAATACGCAAGTCGTTCCACACAGGTTGTAGTTGGTGCCAATTTTGCGGATGGGCACGAATGTGGGTCTCGAAATTACGCGCAACCAGAGCAGTGACTTGTTGGGCAAGTTTCAATCGATCACGTCCGACAACTTTTTCTCGAGAAAAAACAATCTCTTCGTCGAAGGTAATTACCAATTTGGAACCTTCGAAATGTGTTGCACAGGAAAAAAGCGGCCGGCCTGTGTCAATTGCAAGCAGAGCAGCCCCGATGGGTAATGATGCACGATGTCCAAAGAATTCATTGTTCATACCACTCTTGGCGACATCTCGATCACCCAATAATGCGACTAAGTTTCCCTTATTGACATGATTTCGCAGATATTCATAAGTACCACCATCGCCAGTCAGCGGCATTAACTCGATTCCCAAATCAGTGCGCATCTTGAGAAACTTTTGGAAAACACTTTCGGGGCGCAGGCGTTCTGCGACTGTGCACAGTGACCCGAAATATGACGCTGCCCACGCTCCCGCTAAGTCCCAATTCCCTGAATGAGGAAGCGTCAGAATCGCACCGCCATTTTTAAGAGAGTCACTCAACCCAGATGCATTGATTGCGGTAATGGCCTCAACCACTTGTTGCTTTGATAGCCTTGATAATTGAAAGGTCTCCCAGTAATAGCGCATGTAAGAGCGCATTACCTGCAAACTCAAACTACGAATCTGTTCACTCTCTGGATTTACGCTCAGAACTCGTCCGAGATTTTGTTCAAGTTGCTTTATTCCGTTCCCATGTATTTTCCAGGTAGCAGCCGCGATTAAGTCAAAGAACGGTCTGGATAGCTTTGCCGGCACTATCCAGAGTGCGTTCCAACCTAGCCAGTAACCCAAATCAACTGACCTGTCCTTTATGTTCATTGATGTGTTTGCTGATAGACGTGGGTGATTCTCTGGCCAACTGTGATTGTTGACACAGCCGCCAGCAAATATATCGAGTACGGCAAAACATTAAATCCTAAGCCAGTGGCAAGCATGCCAATCCAAAGAATTAGGGATCTTTCTGCCCGCTCAGCAATTCCAACCTTGCATTCAATCCCAATGCCTTCTGCTCGGGCGCGTGCATAAGAGGTCAATTGCCCCATCACTAAGGCGAGGAGGCACGCAGTACCAATTGATGAATTCTCATGAACACTTGGCGTCAAAAAATAATAAGCAAGCGCACCCACAACGGCGGCATCTGAGACCCGATCGACAGTGGAATCCATGAATGCACCCCATGGCCCACTCAGTCCAAGTCGTCGAGCCAATGCACCATCAAGTAGGTCTGAGAGGGAGAAAACTCCGATGAATATTGCGCCCAATAAGAAATGGCCCTGACTTACGAAAGCCACAGCACAAAATAGGGTCCCTAATCCGCCAATCCAGGTAATGACATCTGGCGTGCACTTTAAGCGCACGAGTAAGTTCACGATTGGCGTGATTACTTTGGACACTGTTTTGCGCGCTTGAACGTTATCTAGCACTACCTGTCCTTTGCTGCTTGTTATACAGGCTACGATTTGTTTAGTTATGACGATGTTACCGAGTCCGATACCCGCGCAGGTGGATGACGTGTCTCTAATTACAGTTTGTGTGTCAAATCTACTCGACATTGCTTCGGTAAAAGATGTTATTTTTCCGAAGTTTGCGGGTCAAACCTCTCCAATTGTTGAGGTGGTCACGGCTGAGTCACACCTAATGCCTACATTGCTCTTCGTTGAAGCAAGTGCCGCGTCGGCGGAGTTGATACAAGCAAGTGACGGCTTTTTGATGGTTATCGATGGCGGCATTGGTTTGTCTCCAAATGAGATGACTGCTTGGCATCATGCAGCAGACCACACCATCCCGCGCACTGTCCTGGCATTTAATGTGCACTCATCGCGTGCAGATTTCGATGAGGTTGTGGCGATTGTTGAGCGTGTTTTGGAACCAGATGCGATGGTGCGCTACTTGCCCATTGAAAACGACGATGAGAATCACTTCGCTGGCATTTACGATGTCCTGACTGGAGACATTCACGACTACTCAAGCGGCGAGCTAGCGATTCGTCACGGCGATCCAGAACACATGAGCCTAACTGCTGACAAAAGAGAGGCGTTATTTGACGAACTTGCCCATCACGGTTTAGATGATGACAATCTCAAAGCTCACACGCTCGGGATGCCGTTGAACATCCCAAGTCTCGAGAGAATTTGGAAGTCGCCGGACATAGTTTCTGTGATTCCGGTAGATGACGGTGTTGGCAATGATGTTTTACTTGACTGGGTAAAAGCAATTGCACCACGTTGGCTTCCAACCATCATCCTGGGTGATGACACTTGTTCAGTAAATGAGACCAGAGTTCGGGTTGGTCTCTGCATCGCTGATGGATTTATTCGCATGTGGGGCCAACCTGACACTGAGTCGCTCGAAATCAGAACTACATCGGGGATACAGCCACTTGTTCTGGAATACGAATCCACTGGTTTGATCATTGCTCCTGGCGCACTAATTGGTGACGTAGTAAAGCCATTGAACCGCAACCTTGATCTACTTGCCCCAAATTTCTAAAAGTTTGAATCTGGTTTCACTCAATAGCTCAGGCATAACTTTTGTGTGCGCAATAATAGGCATGAAATTGCTGTCGGCAGGCCATCGCGGCACAACATGTTGATGCAGATGTCCCGCTATGCCGGCGCCAGAGACTGCACCTTGATTCATCCCAATGTTGAAACCTTGGGCACTTGTGACTTTGCGTAGACAAATCATGGCCTGTTTGGTTAATAGAGAAATTTCATCAGATTCTTGCACAGTTAACTCATCGTAAAGCGCCACATGTCTATTCGTACAGATTAAAAGATGTCCTGTGCTGTACGGAAACTTATTTAAGACTACGAACGCATGCTCGGTCCTATGAATCAACAGTTGTTGATCTGACTCGCCGTTCGCTTCTAAACAGAATGGACAATTGTCTTGATTGAATGTTCCTGCTTCGTTGTCAAGGTAGTCAGCCCGATGAGGGGCCCAGAGTCGCTCAACATTCGAGGGATCAAGAGAATCCTGCTGATCCATGATTAAATCTGGACCTTTGTGTTGACGATGTCGATTATCTTTGCCAGCGCTTCATCTATGGGAACACCATTGTCTTGGGTGCCATCTCTGAACCTGAATGAAACTGCACCAACGGCAATGTCGTCGTCGCCGGCTATCAGCATAAACGGTACCTTTTGCGTCTGCGCGGTCCGAATCTTTTTCTGCATGCGCTCGTCACTTGTGTCAACCTCAACGCGTATTCCACTGGCGCGAAGCCGACTTGCGATGTTGTCTAGATAATCATTGTGTGCACTCGCCACCGGAATACCGATAACTTGGACTGGTGCAAGCCAGGGAGGAAACGCGCCAGCATAATGTTCTAGCAACACACCAAAGAAGCGCTCAATAGATCCAAAAAGTGCGCGATGAATCATGATCGGTTGCGCGCGATTTCCATCTGCAGCCTGATACTCGAGTTCAAAACGTTGAGGTAATTGGAAATCCACCTGAATTGTGGACATTTGCCAGGTTCGACCGATTGCATCGCGCGCTTGTACTGAAATCTTTGGTCCGTAGAAGGCAGCTCCGCCCGGGTCTGGTACCAGATCCAGACCAGAAACTGCCGCGGCTAACTCAAGTGCCGAAGTGGCCTGATCCCACTCGGCATCCGTGCCGATGGATTTGTCCGGATTTCGCGTTGAGAGTTCTAGGTAAAAATCTTCCAGCCCGTAATCACGAAGTAGATCAAGCACAAATCCGAGCAAGTTACCCAACTCGGTCGGCATCTGTTCAGGGGTGCAATAAATATGAGCATCATCTTGTGTCATACCTCGCACTCGGGTCAATCCATGCACAACACCAGATCGTTCGTAGCGATAGACAGATCCAAACTCAAATAGCCGAATTGGTAATTCCCTATATGAGCGTCCACGTGACTTGAAAATAAGGTTATGAAAAGGACAGTTCATCGGCTTGAGGTAATAATCCTGCCCTTGGCGCTTAACCGTGCCATCTTCGTGCAGCTCTTCGTCTAGGTGCATTGGCGGGAACATGCCATCCCTGTACCAATCAAGGTGACCAGAAGTTTCGAACAGCGAACTTTTGGTGATGTGTGGCGTGTAAACAAATTCATATCCGGCATTTTCATGGCGAACTCTGGAGTAATCTTCCATTGCGCGACGAATCACCCCACCCTTTGGATGAAAGATCGCGAGACCAGATCCAATTTCATCCGGAAATGAGAATAAATCAAGATCTATACCTAAACGCCGGTGGTCACGCTTTTCGGCCTCTTCGAGCATGTGAAGATAACTCTTCAAACCGTCCTTTGTGGGCCAGGCTGTGCCATAAATTCTTTGCATTGAATCATTTCGCTGATCGCCAAGCCAGTAAGCAGCTGAGGTTCTCATCAATTTGATTGCTTTGGCGTCTATGTATCGGGTATCAGGAACATGTGGACCGCGACACAAATCGCACCAGCGATGCTCGCCACTTCTCAAATCAATGTTGTCATAAATGGTTAGTTCACCACCACCGACTTCCATCACGTCTTGGGCGATTATCTGCGCATCCTCATTCGCACCTAGCAACTGCAGTTTGTAGGTTTCTTCGCTCAATTCTTGTTTTGCTACTTCACGGGTTGTAACACGCCGAGAAAATTTCTGTCCTGATTGGATAATGTCAATTGTCTTTTTTTCGATTGCATTCAAATCTTCTGGAGTGAATGGAGTTTCAGTGCCAAAATCATAAAAGAAACCATCCTTTATCGGAGGTCCTATGCCAAGTTTTGTATTGGGGAAAAGTGCCTGAGTTGCCTGCGCAACGACATGCGCGACACTATGCCGCAGAACATTCAAACCCTCAGGCTCGGTAATCAAGACAGGTTCAACATGATCCTGATCTGTTAGTACATGGCTTAAATCAACAATTTGCCCATTTACGCGGGCAACGACTACCTGACGTGCCTTGTCGCCCACCACATCGTAGGCATTAGCGCCAGTCTCAATTTCGGTAGGAACTTTCTCAGTTCCTACTAGGACTACCAGCATTTGATGTTTCCTTTGAAAGATTTACATGACCAGCTACGCAATGGCACTCCCTAAGTGTATCTCAGCGAGATCTCGTATCTGCTGTTAGTAAAGACATCAGTGAGTACCTGCTAGCCGAGTAATCAACGTGACCACGCAAAAGCAATAAATACGCTCAATGTCGAGAGCATTATGATGACGACTAAAATTACGGTCCGGGTTCTTTGTGATGTTCGAGCTTTATAGGACTCATTGAATCTTGAAGCTAGTCGTTGAACTGGCTCCAACGATTTTGCGGCCCATTGGAATTCTGTGGCCAGCAAAAGCAATCCGATTATTATGACTGGCCAACCTGGACCGGGGATTACCAGGAACACAACGCCAACGAGTGTGACTGTCGTTCCGATGATGAGCACACCGAATTTCCAGACAATGTCGAGAGACTTGTGGTTGCGTGCTTTACCTCGGTATTTGTCATAGTGCCCCGATGACTGGATAAAGAGTGCTTTAATCCGTTTAAACACAGTGTGCTCAAACTTCCTTAGCTTGGGGCATCAGCATTGCGAATGCTTTTGCTACTTTGTCGGTTACAACATGGGTATCTAAAGAAATGTCAACTGAGAGATTGCCATGTGCATCAGTTTTACCAAGTCGTGAAATCGGATGAACATCACGCGTTGATGATGTTAGAAATAACTCATGCGCGTTGAATAAGAATTCAACATCTAAGTCTTTAATGTGTATTACCAAACCTAGTTCGGATGCAATCTCTATCACTAGATCGCGAGTGATTCCGGCCAGTAGACCAGCAGATAAGGCTGGCGTAAAAAGTTCCCCGTGATTAACAAGGAAAATGTTTGAACCAGTGCCCTCACTCAACCTTCCCTGGGTATCACATTGAAGAGCCTCGGAAAAATCCAACTTATGTGCCAAATCCAGAGCAACAACATTCTCTCCGTACGAGGTTGTTTTAAGGCCGACCAAACTCGATCGTTCATTCTTGACCCAAGGTACTAACACTGCGGAAGTAAACGCGGGCCATTCATTTTGTGGAGCTAGTGTGACAGCCAATGTAGGTAGGCCATTTACTCGATCCGAGCCAAGTGGTCCATCACCGCTTGTTAACGTAATTCGCAGTCGACCAAGTGGTAAAGGCTCATTTGCGGCCAGCGTTTGCGTTACGGCATCTCGTATGCGATCAATGTCTGGACAGATTAAGCCCATTCCGTTTGCAGAATTTTTGAGTCGAACAAGATGGCGCTCAAGCGCAAAACATTTTCCATTTGTGATTTTTATAGTTTCAAAAACCCCATCACCAACAGTGAAACCGTGGTCCAAGACACTAACCTTGGCTTGGTGAGATTCAAGAATCTCACCATTTAAATAAAAATACATAAATCCACCTTAGGCTGTGGTCATGGCGGCGACGCTCATTAGCCTCAGGGCCTTCAGTTGAGTCTCCTGCCATTCGCCAAGCGGATCGCTACCCCATGTGATACCCGCACCTGTACCAAATTTGAGAGATTCCTTTCCATCGGTTTTACCTTGCCAAAATGTCCTAATCGCGACCGCTAAGTCTGCAGTCTGTTCATCAGCGTTCACCCATCCCAAGACGCCACAGTAGATTTCTCGCTCTACCGCTTCTACTCGTGCAATGACATCAATCGCGCTTGACTTAGGTGCCCCGCTAACCGAACCAGCCGGGGTCGTATTGCTCAAAATCTCAGGCCAAGAAGTTCCATCACGCAGATTGCCCTGAACATCTGAAACCAAATGGACCAGGCCTGGATGTTGTTCAACGCGCAAAATCTCAGGCACACCGATGCTGCCTGGTTGACAAATTCTGGACAGATCATTGCGCATCAAATCCACAATCATCACATTCTCAGTCGCATCCTTGTCCATCAGCGAGTCGGCATTAGTTGCTGTTCCCTTTATCGGGCTGGTCAACAACATCGCACCGCGCCTTCTTAGAAATAGTTCTGGGGATGCACTCGCAATTTTCACATCGACGCCAAGGCCTGTTTCGCTGGCCGGGATGTTAAAAGCACTCAGGTACGGCGCGGGATTATTTTCTGAAAGCAACTTCCATAGCGCCAACGGATTAAATCCATCCTTTAGAATTGAGCTCATGATGAGACACAGGTTTGTCTGATAAACCCAGCCATCAGCGATGCTTTCTCGCACAGTTTGGACTGCTTCTTGATACTGCGCAGAAGACAAAGATGAAGACCATGAATCTTTCGCGATAGCGCGATGAAAGCCACAATCGGTCTGCACTGTGTCGATTTCGCGAACATTTGCGAATCTAAATGCCTGAAAGTCACCTTCGAAGGTTTTGACTACAGCCCACCATCCGGCAGTATCAAGACAAGCAGGATCGCTGGAAACATCAACTAAGTCGGTGGCAATCTGATTACCAAAAATCACCGTCGCAGCAACGCTCGTCATAGGACAACCCTACGAACAATTCCCCGTTCACGTGCATCTCATGATGTGATTTATTAACTGACTTGGAAATGCGCACCAAAATCGGCTAAGGTATCGGAGTCAGGTTGAAAGACTTGTTTGCGGATGTGGCTCAGTGGTAGAGCATCACCTTGCCAAGGTGAGGGTCGCGGGTTCGAATCCCGTCATCCGCTCGGAAGGGCTCGCAAGGAGTCACCCCGGTGGAGTGGCCGAGAGGCGAGGCAAGGGATTGCAAATCCCTGTACACGGGTTCAAATCCCGTCTCCACCTCAAGTCCTAAATGGCATCGGTCGATTGGCGCAGTTGGTTAGCGCGCTTCCTTGACATGGAAGAGGTCACAGGTTCGAGTCCTGTATCGACCACCGAAGTAGATAAACCTAAACCTCTCGGCTGAGTGCTGACAGTCTCGAAATAGCTCTGAGATATTTTTTTCGGTAACCACCCTTTAACATTTCGGGGGTAAAGATATCAGTGAGAGCGCAACCTGAAAAGCTAACCGGCACATTGCGGTCATACAAACGGTCGATTAATACAACCCAACGTAGGGCGTCTGCTTGATGCGCAATCGGAATAAGGCCTTGAATAAAGACCCTTGAGACACCAGCGACCATTGCGCCGTAACTACTCGGGTGAATTTTACTCAGATGTTCTTGAAGAACTTGCGCTTCATCAAGAGTGCTTGAGGCAGTCGCCAAATGTGCAGCTGTAACTTCCTGCCAGGAAAGCGCGTCAGCTGGACTTAGATTCTCTCGATGTCGATAGTCGGGTCCATCAATTCGCAAAATTTGGAAATGTTCCTTGAGCCCCTGAATCTCGCGGACGAAATCATCGGCTGCGAATCGACCCTCACCTAATCGATCTGGCAGGGTGTTACTCGTTGCCGCAACTCTTACGCCCTGATCAACAAGGCGATGCAGAAGCGAACTGATAAGTACCGTATCGCCAGGGTCGTCCAATTCAAATTCGTCAATGCACACCAAATCATACTTAGCCAATAGGTCAATGCTCTTCGCGAAACCTAAGGCACCAACTAGGTTCGTGTACTCCACAAAACTCGCGAAAGTGGCTCGGCCAAGTTGTGCATAAAACAGCCCGGCAAGCAGATGTGTCTTTCCAACTCCGTATCCCCCATCTAAGTAGATTCCGGATTGGATTAATTCTGTTCTCTTACCGAAAGGCCATTTGCGTTTGACTTGGACAGGTTCAGAAAATTTAGTTACAGCTAAGACCGCCTCCGACTGCGAAAATTCATTTGGATCTGGGATGTAATTGCCTAATTGGGCATGTGCAAAACGCGGTGGCGGGACGAATTGTTCGACTATGGACACAGCCGATATGACTGGAAAACGTTGTGAGAGTGATTGCACATGTCTAAGACTAGGACACGTGGCAGAATATGGGCATGGTCAATGAGATAAGTGACAAGTCTCCAGCAGCATTGCGTAGGTTATATCTGGGTGAGCGAAACTCGTGGATACGCACGAACATGGTGCTCACCCTTGATGGCAATTTTGTCGATTCTTTAGATTCATCTCGCGGGTTATCTTGTGAGGCTGACCTCCGCTTGCTCCTGATGTTGCGAGCCATCTCAGATGTGGTGCTAATCGGAGCCGCGACTGCTCGCAAGGAAAATTATCCAATACCTAGATTGAGGAAAGAGCATCTAAATTTCTCTCAAAAAGCACCCACGCTATGCGTAGTGAGTAAATCTCTTGATTTGTCCGTGAACTTGAAGATGTTTCAAAACTGCGATGACAAACCAATTGTCATAACCCAGATCGACCAAGGTAAAAGTTGGAATGAAAATCTTGACCGAATCGCAGATTTAGCCGAAATAGTGATTCTCGATGGACCCATAACTGGGCAAAAGATAAGTGATTCACTTCGCGAATTGCAGTTTCACAACATCGTTTGCGAGGGGGGTCCGTCATTAATTGCACTGCTGCAAAAAGATGCCTTAATCGATGAGATGGACATAACTTATGCACCCGAAATTAGCGGTGAGCTCCCGACTCGGCCTGCTCTTGGCACCTCGCATACGAAGTGGCTATGCACGAGTGTACTTCGGGAAAATGACCATATGTTCACTCGATTTATCAGGTCGCCGAATTCCAGCAAAACCAATAGTGTCGAATTATGAATGCGTATGAAAAGACCGACGAGCAGTGGATGTCGCAATTAACTCCCCTTGAGTTTTCTGTATTAAGAAAGAACGGCACGGAGCCTGCGTTTTCAGGTGAGTACACCGATACTGAAACCAATGGCACATACTCTTGTCGAGCCTGCGGTACTGCTCTGTTCACGTCTAAGACAAAGTTTCACTCTGGATGTGGCTGGCCATCATTTTACGAACCATCTGAACGCGATGCGGTTGTCCTGCTCGAGGATCGGTCTCTTGGAGTGGCGCGTACCGAAGTTCGCTGCGCTAATTGCGATTCACACTTAGGACATGTTTTCCACGGCGAAGGTTATGACACACCAACTGATCAGAGATTTTGTATCAATTCAGTTTGTTTAGTTTTAGCTGAGACTAACGACCAAAAGTAATTGATAGCACGCCGATCATTGTGGCGAGAATTCCACAATATTGAATCGCGGCGAGCCGTTCTTTATGAATCCACCAGGCGAGTATCACGGTAACGACTGGGAACAAAGAACCTAACACCGAGGTAATTGAAAGCAAACCGATTGCCGCTGCGGTGGCAAACAGGAGGTTTGCTGCGGCATCCGTTGTTCCAATGAGTATTAGTGTCGGGATGTCGTTGCGTGCGAGACCCCCTATGTGGCGCACGCTAAGAGCAACAACCAACACGATTGAAACCTGCACAACACGCATCACTACGATGGTCATTGTTGGATTTATCGTTCCGCCAAGAGCCATGAAATAGATTGCCACGCCAAAGGTCAACGCAGCTGACAAAGCAAGTATGACGGGTTTGGCTGGAGCGCCTCCGCTAAGTTCTGGACCACTGGCTAAAACCAAGCCGAGTATGGCGATAGCTACGCCGAACACTTCAAGTTTAGATAGGTTTTCTCCCTTGGCTAGTCCAATGAATAAGGGAATCACCACTCCCATTGATGCAATCGGTGAGACTATCCCCATTCGACCTGATGCTAGGGCCGCATAAAAACACATGAGTCCTACGAGCCCGATCGCTCCAGATACGGCGCCGTAGACGAGAACATCCGCCTGCATTTTCCATTGACCAAACATCACAGCGATTAGCGCAACAAGAATTAACCCAAAAGGCTGGGAGCCGCCAATAACTGCAATCGGTGGCCGCTTGCGCGCAAGAGTTCCACCAAAAAAATCAGATGTCCCCCAGACCACACTGGAGAGCAGAGCAAGTATCGCCGACATCCTCACAGGCTACTGTACGGCGCGCCAAGTGCTTGGCTCTTAGATTTGAAATTAGAGTGGACACATGTTCCCCAGCAACTCCTCCTCTAACGATTCGATTTGGGATCAAGCAGTTGCAAGTCTAAAAATTTCAGGGATCCGGCCCGAAATTGAAATTGAGGAAGTACCTGCACCAGCGCGATTAGCGCCACACAGTGCGGCACTTGCTGCAGATGCAGTTGGTCCAAATGATGAAGATCTCGCTAACGGGCGATTTGTTGTGTTGCACGATCCCGAGGGTCAAGAAACTTGGGATGGTAACTTTCGAATTGTTTCTTTTGTTAAGGCATCGATAGAAGCTGATGTCGTAAACGATGAAATATTTGATGAGGTTGCTTGGTCGTGGTTGACTGAAACGCTTTCGGATTTCAAAGCGAATCATCACAACATCTCAGGCACCGTAACACGAACTGTTTCCCGCTCATTTGCAGGTTTAGAGGACCGCCCTAAACAAACCGAGTTAGAACTTCGAGCTTCTTGGACTCCAGAAAGTTTCGATTTAGGTCCGCATCTTCAGGCATGGTTAGCGCTGCTGGAAATTTGTGCGGGATTGATACCTCTGCCCCAAGGAATAACAGCTATCGGTCGTGTCCAATAAGTATGAATTCAGACATGCAAGAAGTAGAAGACGAACCAACCAGCACGCCAGTAACGCACCCACGTGATGGTCTAGGTGCGGTTATCGAGACCGATGAAGGTCTAGCGCAGGCAATCCAGTTATTGTCGGCTGGCACCGGACCGGTTGCTCTTGATACTGAGCGCGCAAGCGGTTTTAGATACAGTCAACGTGCGTACCTCATTCAAATTCGCCGTGAAGGCTCTGGCACACATTTGATCGACCCCACAGGCATCACCAGAATGTCGGAATTGCAAGATGCACTTGTTGGTGTTGATTGGATTCTGCATGCCGCTTCCCAAGACCTCGTCTGTCTGGCGCATGCTGGGCTTGTGCCTACAGCAAATCTCTACGACACAGAATTGGCTGGACGCATCCTAGGTTTTCCTAAAGTCTCATTAGGAACGCTTATCGAAGCGCAACTGGGCTTTCACTTGGCTAAGGAACACAGCGCCGCGGATTGGTCAACAAGGCCATTGCCGGAATCCTGGCTTGTGTATGCAGCTCTTGATGTTGAATTTCTAATTGAGCTTTGGGGTGTTATGCGCCTAGCCCTTGAGGAAGCCGGAAAGTACGAATGGGCGCTACAAGAGTTTGAACATGTGCGCAGAACAACTAAACCCGTTGAACGCGTGGACCCTTGGCGACGTACCTCTGGTATGCATGCTTTGAAAAAGTCGGCTGAGTTAGCAATCGTGCGGCAACTCTGGTTAGCGCGCGATGAACTAGCACGAGAGATTGATCTTGCGCCAGGCAGATTATTGCCAGATACGGCAATTGTGTCTATCGCCACAGATGCGCATGAATATGCCGAGAAACTTTCCGAGTTGCCCGCTCTGCGAACCCGACAGGTGAAGAAGTACAGCGATCGATGGATCAATGCGGCCCAAATCGCGCTGAAATTGCCCACCTCTGAATATCCAGCAGCCAAGCTTTCCCAAGATGGTCCACCAGCGCCACGCAATTGGCAGATGAGAAATCCATCAGCCTGGAAGCGCCTAGAGTTTGCCCGCACAGTGATAAGCGCGATTGCCGAAGAGATTAATGTTCCACAGGAGAATCTGATTACCCCTGATGCGGTTAGAAGAATTCTGTGGGAGCCACCGTTGAGTCCGCAGGATCTAGAGAATCAACTCCTAGAGATGCAAGTACGACCATGGCAATGCGAAAAAATCGCGCCAGTGCTGAGCGAAGCAATCTGGCCAAGCATTAAATAACGCTCGTGTGAATTGCTTTCTTGACTGATTCAGCAATTCCAGCCGAATCTAGACCCATCTCGGCTAGAAGTGTCTTACGTGTTGCATGACGAAGAAATTCCTTAGCCACTCCGAGTGTCACAAAATTGATCGAATTATTCGCAGCAACAACCTGGTGGGCAAGGTTTTGTCCAACTCCACCAGTGACAATCCCATCCTCTATCGAGACCACTAAGTCAAACGAAGCCAGATGATCAATTAAAACTTCATCGAATGAGGAGACTTTGACTAAATCAATAACCTGGACTGCAATTGACTGCTTGGAAAGTTCCTGAGCAGCTTCAATGGCGCTAGCAGCCATCGCGCCAACCGAGACTATCGCGATTCGGGTGGCACCAGAATCAAAAATAATGTCTGAATTTCCGACTGATTTAAGCTTGGGGATGTCGATGGGAACAGCACCCTTGGGGAATCTGATTACAGTCGGGTGGTCGCAGACCGAGACTGAATAATCAAGCGCATCACGAAGCGCTTGAGAGTCTCTGGGTGCAAAAACTTCGATGCCAGGAACGATTTGCAACAGTGCCAGATCCCACATACCGTTGTGGCTTGCCCCGTCATCGCCGGTTACACCCGCTCTATCTAGAACAACAGTTATGCCTGCCTTGTGCAAAGCAGCATCCATGATCACCTGATCAATTGCCCGGTTCAGAAAAGTTGAATAAATGGCGACCACAGGATGCAAACCAGCGTGTGCCATGCCAACCGCGCTTGTAATTGCATGCTGTTCAGCAATACCTACATCAAAGGTTCTCATCGGGAATTTAGCCTTAAAACTTTCTAGACCTGTTGGCCCGAGCATTGCTGCGGTAATTGCCACAATGTCTTCTCGTTTGTCTGATAGCTCAACCAAAGCCCCTGAAAATACCGAAGTCCAAGAGGTACCTGTCACATTTACGGGCTTACCTGTATCGGGATCGACTATGCCTACTGCATGGAAGCGATCAGCCTCATCGGTTTCCGCTGGACCGTAGCCACGGCCTTTTTCGGTGATTGCATGAACTATGACTGGACCACCAAAATCTCGAGCCCGGCTTAAGGCAAATTCCAAATCGGCTATGTTGTGCCCATCAACAGGGCCAATGTATTTGAGCCCTAAATCTTCAAAAAGACCCTGTGGAGCAATCATGTCCTTGAAACCCTTTTTCAAACCATGTAAGGCATCGTACATAGTGGGACCAATTAGTGGAGTCTTCGCTAAAACTGACTTACCCCAGCCCAAGAATTCTTCATAAGCTCGGGTCGTGCGCAAGGTTGCCAATTGATTTGCTAGTCCGCCAATGGTTGGCGAATATGAACGCTCGTTGTCGTTAACGATAATAACTAACGAACGATTATTTGAATCGGCAATGTTGTTAATCGCTTCCCAAGTCATTCCCCCAGTGAGGGCACCATCACCAACCACAGCTACGACATGTCGGTCTGATTCACCGTTTAATTCAAACGCCTTCGCGATGCCATCAGCATACGAAAGTGCCGTAGAGGCATGGCTGTTCTCTATCACGTCATGGACACTTTCTTGACGACTTGGGTAACCCGATAACCCACCGTCTTGACGCAAGGTCTCGAACGAAGAAGCGCGACCAGTGACGATCTTATGAACATAAGTTTGATGACCAGTGTCCCAAAGTATCGGATCTCGTGGTGAATCAAATGTCCGGTGAATTGCCAGAGTCAATTCAACAACACCCAAGTTGGGCCCAAGATGTCCACCCGTTTTACTAACTTTTCTGACCAAAAAATCTCGGATTTCGCTACTTAGCGTTTCCAATTCGAGTGAACTCAGTTCCCGCAAATCTTGGGGCGAGTTAATTTTGTCTAGGATGGACACAACTCCCCCTTCAGATAGATGAGATAACTAAGTGTACTTAGCCCAAGAAAGAATTGCCTTTGCTAAAGACTATTCAATTGGCGCAGATTCAGGTTCCAAGCATTGAGCGCAAAACAAACTGCAAGATTCCACCGTGCCGGAAATAATCAGCCTCGCCAGGAGTATCAATGCGAACTAGTGCATCGAACGAAGATACACGTCCAGAATGACTTGTTGCAGTAACCGAGACTGTCTCAGGTATTGAACCGTTGTTCAGGCCAGTAATTCCAATCACGTTGAATGTTTCAGTGCCATCCAAACCGAGTGTGTCCGCGGTAATGCCAGCAGGATACTGAAGAGGTAAAACACCCATACCGATGAGATTTGATCTATGAATGCGTTCATAAGACTCAGCAATGACAACTTTCACACCGAGAAGAGCCGTTCCCTTTGCCGCCCAGTCTCTGGATGATCCTGATCCATATTCCTTACCGGCAAGGATGACCAGTGGAATCCCGGCTGCGATGTAATTAACCGACGCATCAAAGATTGTTGATTCAGGTCCATCCGCCAAGGTGAAATCGCGAGTAAATCCACCTTCTACGTCTACTAGAAGTTGATTTCTTAGTCGTATGTTCGCGAAGGTTCCACGAATCATGACTTCATGATTGCCGCGACGCGAACCATAAGAATTAAAGTCTGCCCGAGAAATTCCATGTTCGCGAAGATAGACACCAGCAGGGCTATCCGCCTTTATTGAACCCGCAGGTGAAATGTGATCCGTAGTAACTGAGTCACCCAACTTCGCGAGCACTCGAGCGCCTAATACGTCTTCGACCAGCGCAGGAGTAGCTGGCATGTTGTCAAAGTATGGGGGACGGCGAACGTATGTACTTGACTCGTCCCAATCGAATGTTTTACCTGTTGGCGTGGCCAGACCTTGCCAGCGGGCATCACCGGCAAAAACATTCTGGTAGCGGTTGGTAAACATCTCTGCATCAATTGCGCCTGCTACAGCATCGGCTATCTCTTGGGCACTCGGCCAGATGTCTGCGAGGAAAACATCTTTTCCACTGAGATCCTGTCCGATCGGGTCCGCGGCGATATCTACAGCCATCGAACCTGCTAGAGCGTAGGCAACAACCAAAGGTGGCGATGCCAAATAATTCATCTTTACATCTGGATTAATACGACCTTCAAAGTTTCTATTTCCAGACAAAACTGCCGTCGCCACCAGATCATGCTCAGCAATTCCCGCACTAATCGCTGGTGCCAATGGGCCTGAGTTGCCAATACATGTCGTGCATCCGTAACCAACCAGATTGAAACCCAGCGCATCCAAATACGGTGTTAGTCCAGCTTTTAGATAATAGTCAGTCACAACCTGAGATCCGGGCGCCAGTGTCGTTTTCACCCACGGCTTGGTCGTTAAGCCGCGCTCAACAGCTTTCTTGGCCAGTAATCCTGCGGCCATCATGACTGTCGGATTAGATGTATTCGTACATGAAGTTATTGCTGCGATTACTACCGCACCATTTTCTAACTCAAATGAATCATCGTTAAGCGATATTTGGGCCTTAGCATGGCGCTCATTCGTGTAGGTAACCACATCCGTTTCAAAAGTTGATGCTGCTTTTGTCAGTTCAACACGGTCTTGCGGACGCTTTGGTCCGGCAATTGACGCAACTACTGTTGCCAAATCAAGTTCAATATATTCAGAATATATCGCTTCATTAGCCGGGTCGTGCCACAGTCCCTGTACCTGTGTGTACGCCCGAATGAGATCAATCTGTGCATCGTTTCGACCGGTCAATCTCAAATAATTAAGTGTCTCGTCATCGATCGGGAAAACTGCAGCCGTTGAACCATATTCGGGGCTCATATTTCCGATTGTGGCCCTGTTTGCCAGTGAAACAGCAGATACGCCATCACCATAAAACTCCACAAACTTGCCAACAACACCATGTGCACGCAGCATGGAGGTAATTGTCAGGACTAGGTCGGTAGCAGTTGTTCCCGGTGACATCTGACCAAACAATTTGAATCCGACAACACGTGGGATGAGCATGGATACAGGTTGACCCAGCATCGCCGCCTCGGCTTCAATGCCGCCAACTCCCCAACCAAGCACACCTAGACCATTGACCATAGTTGTGTGCGAGTCAGTACCAACGCATGTGTCGGGGTAGGCGAAACCATTTCGCACCATCACTACGCGCGCAAGTGCTTCAATGTTTACTTGGTGAACGATGCCAGTGCCAGGAGGCACTACTTTGAAATCATCGAAAGCACCTTGACCCCAACGCAAAAACTGGTAGCGCTCAGCGTTGCGCTGATATTCAAGCGCCACGTTTAAATCGGCTGCTTGTTGCGTGCCAGAAAAGTCAGCAATTACTGAGTGGTCAATTACCAATTCGGCTGGCGCCAACGGGTTGATGCGTTGCGCATCTCCCCCGAGTGCGGAAAATGCTTCACGCATGGTTGCCAGGTCCACAATGCAGGGAACACCAGTGAAATCTTGCATGATTACCCGAGCGGGCGTGAACTGAATCTCGTGTGTGGGCTTGGCACTGGCATCCCAATTGGCCAGTGCTTCAATCTGCGAAGCCGTGATGTTAATACCGTCTTCAGTGCGCAATAGATTCTCGAGTAGCACCTTATGAGTGAATGGCAACCTATCCGAAGATAGCAAGTTGTCGATCTTGAAAATTTCAAAACTCTCAGAACCCACTACTAATGTGGTCTTGGTTTTGAATGAATCTAAACTGCTCACTGCACTCCTTGAAGGCTCTATCGTGAATCTAAGTTTAACCGACTAAACGTGCCTCACAGAGTCGGGCTAAATAAGACTAGTCAATCACTGCTGAACGGGTAGAAATCTGGCAATGCACTCGACATGAGAAGTCATTGGGAATGCATCGTAGGCAACAATTTTCTGCAAGGCCCAACCTGCATCTGCCAAATATTGCGTGTCCCGCGCAAGCGCAGAGGGGTCACAGGCGACATAAATTATTGCCTTCTGTGCTAGCTGGGAAATCTCGTTAATAACGTTGAGTCCAGCACCGGCACGAGGTGGATCGAGAACAACCACTGTGAACAGTTCGTCGCACTTAGTAATCCACCGAGAAACATCGGCTGTGACTAATTCCAGTTGTGGCAAGTCACTACAAGATCTGCGCGCATCACGAACAGCATCAACGCCTGATTCAACCGCCACGACTGTTCCGCTTTCGCCGACATCGCTGGCTAGACTTGCGGCAAACAAACCTGAACCTGCATAAAGATCCAGCAAAGAATCGCCTGGTTGCAAACTTGCGAATTCTCTGACCGTATTAACAAAAGCTTCTGGAGCATTCTTGTGGACCTGCCAGAACGAGCCTGCATGAATACGCCATCTCCTGTTGAATACTTGTTCTTCCAGCCAAGGGCCACCGCGTTTATCAACAACAACATGTTGGTCTGTCGAACTCATTGCGGTTGAAACTTCATCGCCACTCAGATGTAGTGCAGAAAGAGCTAAATCTATAGAACCCGGCACTGCGATTTCGCAATGATCAATTTCGACCACAGAGTGTGATCTTGCCATCTTCATCCCGATCCCAATGTCACCAATCTTCGAGAATCTATTACGAGTTCGCCAACCCAAGCCATCTGTTTCACCCGGTAAGGCGTCTACCAAAAATTCTTCAATCGGTTTTCCATTGAGCTCCGTGAGACCAGCCAAATGACCCATTTGTTCGATTACTACCTGAGCCTTGAGTTCGCGCTGGTATTCCAGACTCGAATGTTGCCAATCGCATCCACCACAGACGCCTGCATACGAACACTTAGGAGTAACTCGAGCCGCACTGGGCTCTAACACCTCAACAACATCGGCTCGTAAGAAGCGCTTATTAATTTCGGTTACCTCGGCGCGCACCAACTCGCCGGGCAAGGAATGTCGGACAAAAACTGCTTGACCGTTGTGCCGAGCGATACAAAAGCCCCCATTTGCCACACGCTCAATGCGTAATTCAATAACAGCACCCTCGTGGATTTGGTCATCTAGCAAACTCTCTGTTGTCAACCTAATCCTTGCTGCCTTCATATGTGGTTGCCACTTCTGGACCACTCGTTGTTCCTCGTCGCACATCTCCTGGAGAGACAACCTTGCGATCCAACTCAACACCTTCGCTTGACTCAAGCTGCCAAGGAACGGATACCACCATGACTCCTGGGGTGAATAACAATCTGGTCTTTAGTCGAAGCGCAGACTGATTGTGCAGCAACTGTTCCCACCAATGACCAACGACATATTCGGGTATGTAGATTGTTACGAGGTCTCTTGGACTCTTACGACTGATGTTTTGCACATAATCAAGGACCGGTCGTGTGACCTCTCGGTAAGGAGAGTTGAGCACTGTTAGTGTGACCGGAATCTCGCGTTGTGCCCATTCGGAAACCAACGCATCGGATTCCTCGGAGTCGACCGATACTGTGACTGCCTCTAGCACTGTCGGGCGAGTTGCGCGAGCGTAGGAAATTGCCCTCAGCGCCGGTCTATGAATTTTCGATATCAAAACAATTGCGTGCACTCTAGATGGCAGTGCATTTGTCTCATCCACATCAGGAGTCAGCTCCAGAGCTACCGCGTCGTAATGGCGTTTGATTGCTTTCATGATGAGGAAAATCACGGGCATGGCAATACAAACAATCCAAGCTCCACGGGTGAATTTTGTAGCTAGAACAATAATTAGAACGGCGCCTGTCATCACAAATCCCAAAGTATTTACCGCTCTATTACGAAGCATCTTCGAACGATTTGGCGATTGCGAATCCGCATTGAGTAATCGGGTCCAGTGTTTAATCATGCCAAGTTGGCTGAGCGTAAACGAAATAAATACCCCAAGTATGTAGAGCTGAATCAGTCGTGTTACTTCGGCGTTAAAGGCCCAGACCAAAAGAATTGCCAGCGCGGAGAGCATGAGAATTCCGTTGCTAAACGCTAAACGATCACCGCGTTTGTGCAGCTGGCCAGGCATGTAGCGATCCTTGGACAATATGGAAGCCAGAACTGGGAACCCATTGAATGCGGTGTTTGCTGCTAGCACAAGAATAAGCGCGGTAAAAATTGACACAATTGTTGCACCAATCAAGAAGTTGCTAAAAACTGCCTGTGCCACTTGTGCGATTACAGTCTTTTGCTCTTGACCAATTGGTAGCCCAATCAAGTCGTAATTGTGATCGGTGACCCGGACCTTAGTGATTTGCGTCAAGACCGTAAGACCAAGAAACATCGAAATTGCAATAGCGCCGAGAAGTGCCAAGGTCGTAGCAGCATTTTTACTCTTTGGAGGTCTAAATGCTGGCACACCGTTGCTGACCGCTTCGATACCTGTCAACGCCGTGCATCCAGAGGAAAAAGCACGTAAGGCCAGAAAGGCTAGGGCTATTCCTGTGTATTGTGCCTCTGGCTTTATTGTCCACTCGCTACTTTCAGCCAACAAGGTGTCCCCATTAGCTAATCTGACACCAGCCCAGACAATCATGGTGACGATTGAAAACATAAATGCGTAAGTTGGAATGGCGAAAAGTCCACCAGATTCACGCACACCACGTAGATTCAGCATGGCAATAATTAGGATCAAAATTACGGCAATCAACACGCTGTGATCGTGTAACGACGGAATAGCTGAAGCCAAGTTTGCGACCGCTGCAGAAATTGAAACGGCGACAGTCAACACATAGTCAACCAAAAGGGCGCTTGCCACAGTCAAACCAGCATTTGGGCCAATGTTTACATTAGCCACTTCATAGTCGCCGCCGCCGCTTGGATAAGCGTGCACATTTTGCCGATAAGAAAGAACAACTACAGCCATAACTACTGCCACCGCGAGAGCGATGTAAATCGAGCCCGTGTAAAGGGCGAGACCACCTAGCGCCAGCACCAATAATATTTCTTCAGTTGCGTACGCCACTGACGACAATGCATCTGAGGCAAACACTGGAAGGGCAATTCGAACGGGAAGCAAGGTGTCACCAAGACGATCACTTGCGATTGCTCGTCCGAAAATAACTCGTTTTACCGTATTGGAAACTCTGGCCATGTTCAAGAATCATACGCGCTCTTGCTCACCTAATCGACTTGATTCGCCAAGCACTGCTCACAAATGCGCAAGGTTTAGCGCCACTACCCAAAAGTCGTGTAGTTTAGTGGCGTGCATGTGGTCATTATGGGTTGTGGTCGAGTCGGTTCGATGCTCGCGCATCAATTAGAAGATCTCGGTCACAGTGTTGCTGTGATCGATCAAGAGGCTTCTGCTTTCCGAAGACTGGGTGCTGATTTCAAGGGCGTCACGGTTACCGGTGTTGGCTTCGACAGAGAGCACCTGATCAAAGCTGGTATTGAAGACGCCCAGGCATTTGCTGCTGTCTCCTCTGGTGATAACTCAAACATTCTGGCCGCTCGAACTGCGCGTGAAGTATTCGGTGTGCAAAATGTCGTCGCCCGAATCTATGACCATCGTCGAGCTGAAGTTTTTCAACGGCTGGGTATCCCAACTGTGGCAACAGTTTCTTGGACAGCAGAACAAATGCTTCGCAGAATTCTGCCAGCTGGGCGCGCAGTTGAATGGACTGATCCCACTTCGGCAGTTTCGCTAGTTGAGGTAAAAGTCTCAGACAAATGGGTTGGTCTAACAGCCCAAAAGATTGAACATGTAACCGGAATTCGACTTGCCATGGTGACCCGAATGGGTGCAGCACTAGTTGCAACTCATGACACCGTAGTTCAAGACGGAGACATTGTTCGCGTCCTTGTACCAGCGAGTAACGTCGATAAAATTGAAGATACTTTTTCGAAGGGACCGGTTGAATAATGCGGATTGCAATCGCTGGAGCAGGAAAAGTCGGTCGTTCGATAGCCGCTGAGTTGGCATCAGCAGGATACGAGATTGTGCTAATTGACCGCAATCCCACAGTTCAAAGTCTTGTGATTCCAGGCGTACAAATTGTGCAAGCAGACGCCTGTGAAATTGAGTCTCTTAGTGCACTATCTCTAGGCGAATGTCAGGTCGTGGTAGCCGCCACTGGAGATGATAAAACAAACCTGGTCGTGTCACTATTGTCAAAGACCGAATTTGGTGTGCCCCGAGTATTAGCGCGAATAAATCATCCAAAAAACGAATGGATGTTTGATGAGTCATGGGGTGTTGACACTGCGGTATCTACCCCTCGCATGCTTGCCGCACTCGTTGAAGAGGCGGTAACGGTTGGTGACCTAGTTCGCCTGATGTCGCTACGAAAAGGTCAGGCTGATTTGGTGGAATTTACCTTAGCCCCAGACAGCGTGTTAGCCGGACAAATGGTTGGCTCCATTCACTGGCCCGTAGATACCAGTTTGGTTGCCATCCTTCGCGATACTAGAGTGATAACTCCGCGCGCAGATGATCCACTTGAAGCTGGAGACGAGTTGCTTTTTATCGCGGTACCCGATCAGGAAAGTGCACTTCTTGATGTACTTAGGTCAAACTGAACTCGGCTTAACGCGGACCACTAAGTAACTCGCGTACACCCCAAGTAGATAAAGCGGCCACCCTAGAGCCAGCTTAAGGACGCCAAGTATTGCAACTGCCCCGATCATGTATAAAGGTGCCATCAGCAAAACACGGGTAGCAAAAATTCCAGTCCAGAGCCAAGTTACCGTGCTGTATGTTCGCAAACTAATCGGATCGCGTAACCAGCTAGTGTCTTGGCCACGCATTGCACCAATTACAAAACCAAGCAAAGGCTTACGAATCAAGACGCTTATCAGGCACACAATGAAGTACACAAAGTTCGTGATTATGCCGGGCAAAAAGAAATTCTGTGCCTGACCAGTTTTGCTGGTGATATATGCACTAATGGCAACACCGAAGAGACCTGATAGCACCTGCTGTAAGGACGCCTTGCGAACAATTCTCTCAATTGCCAAAGCCCCCCCAACAGCAAGCGCGACATACACACTCATCGCAAGATTCTTATCAAAAAGGAGATATACGAGCAGAAAAGCCACCGATGGTAGAGCAGAATCTAAAATCCCCCGCCGACCTCCAAGAGCTTTCGCGAGTAACTCAGAATCGGCGATAACTTCGTGAGTCGATTCGTCAAATACGATTTTTTCAGGTTCATTAGTTTCAGAGTGCTCTGGTTTCATGTTCATTCCGAGGGTAAAAGCGAATATCGCGGATTGTAGATTGCCGGCTGATCGCCAGGCCCTCGTGAAATTCGTCCTTCCGCAACCAGACTGCGCCCAGCATTAATCCCCGGAATCGCTCTACGACCTAACCAAAGCAGGGTTAGAAAACCAGAACCATCCCAGATTTCGACTTCAAGCATCGGTGTACCGCTCGTTGGTCGAAGACGTAAAGCCCGTATTGTGCCGCGCACCTTAACTATTTCACCCATGTCGCAATTAGCAGCGGCTTGGGCGCCAATTAATTCGACCGAATCGCGCAAAAGTGCATCATCGACATCAGATTGAGAGGCAAGCCAGCCCAATTTTTGCTTTTTTCCTTTGTCCACCTACTAACTGTAACTTGGAAACGAGTTGGTGAGGGACAAGCTGTTAGGTCTCACCAAGTTTGTTCCAGCGCTAGAGCGAATCTGGGATTTCTAAAGGTAACAATTCACCGGGGGGCATGGGCAAATCACCTCTTGAAACTTGAATCCGAGAGATCAATTCATCAATGTCATTTTCATCGTTATCCGATTCGGCTGCAACGCCCCCAACTGTGCAACGTAGGAACCATCTGGGTCCATCAAGACCAACAAAACGAATGTTTTGCACAATCTGTATACCTTGCTCATCAAGGGTCGGCATAGTGCAGTGAATCTCGCTACCAAAACGCCCGATAACAAATTTCGTATCTACGTGCTGGTTGGATAATTCAGCAACAATAGCGTCACGCACGCTCGGCCAGGCCTGCTCGTCCTTAGGCGCAGAAAAAGCTTGGATCGAAACAATGGAAGCATCTAGCGATATGGAAACTGAGACTACTTGACCAGTCTCTTGATCGACATCTAACTCGATATTCATTTGTTCCAAAAGCGGAATGCGCAGTGATCCTAAATCCAGATACGCAAGTGCATCCGTATCGTCGAATGATGCAAACCTATTCACCAAACATTCCTGTTGAGCCAAAGCCTGCAGTACCGCGATCAGAGTCCCCGAGTGATTCAACAAAATTAAAACTCGCTCTTACAAATTCTTGAATCACCAGTTGAGCAATACGGGTTCCCGCCGGTAGATGAACGCTGTGTTCATTATCAAGATTGATTAAACAAATCTTGATCTCTCCTCTGTATCCAGCATCGATAGTTCCAGGAGTATTTACAATTGAGATCCCCTGTTCCAAGGCCAGCCCAGAACGAGGGTGAACCAGACCAACAAAACCCTCGGGTAATGCGATTCCGATGCCAGTTCTTGCCAGTGTCCTTTGCCCAGGTTGCAGATCAATGTCCTCAATGCAACTTAAGTCTGCCCCAGCATCCGTGACGTGGGCATACTTTGGTGTTACTGCCGAGCTATGAAACAGGGTAAATTGGATTTCAGTCACGTTTTTCCTATTTTTTTCCGATTGCCAGAACTGATACAAGACTAGCGAGTGGCCCTGTGAACTTATCTCGAAGTGTAAATTTAAATGAAAATGTCGTTTATCGCGAAAAGTTATTTCCTGGCCTTGGCTTCGCTGCTTTCATCCTATTCATGACCGCCTCGTTGGGAATCGCTTTTGGCAAGCCATACGGCGCAAACATCGGCTGGCTTACATTCACAATAAGCAGCTCGATTTTCCTCGCCGGTGCAATCCTGCAGAGTCCGCAGATTCGCATAACCGCCCGCCAAATTCAAGTTGGTCTGGCCACTATTGATATCTCACACATTGGCAGGGTTGAGAATCTTAATCCCATGAAATTAGCCGATGCCCGCAAGAGTTCGTCGAGCAAGATAGCTTATTTTGTATTGCGACCAGGAATAAAATCATCCGTCGTGTTGGAAATAGTTGACACCAAAGATCCCCATCCGTTTTGGCATTTTTCCACCAGAAGGCCCGAGCAAATTGTGCGAGTGTTAAATGAACTAAAAGCCATCTAGAAGTGCGCTAGTTGAACAAAAAAGTTAAGCGCAGTCGTTGCAGACTGGCAGACCCTTCACCTTTTTTGCCAATTGGCTTTGATGGTTTACTAGGAAACAGCGCGAGCAGGTGAACTCATCCGCCTTCCTGGGAATCACAGTTACAGTGATAGAGACATCTGAGAGATCGGCTCCAGGTAATTCCAATGTCTCGGCTAAATCGGCTTCATCCACATCAACTTTGCTCGATGTCTTAGAAGCATGCTGTGCCTTTAAATCCTCTAGGCTCTCCGCACTTAATTCTTCGTCAGTCTTGCGCGGCGCGTCATAGTCAGTCGCCATGTTTTGTCTCACTTCTCCTACTGGTTGTATTGGCTAACCAATACATCGGCCAACGCCTTGCGACACTACTTCATACCTAAAGCCAGTCTTGCACCGACCCTACACATCTAGTCGACGCATGATGTTTGGATACTCAGCGGCATTGCGTACGTACGTTGCTACAGAGTAAGCAATAACTTGCTCGTTTGCACGACCTTCGAGAATTTTAGCCGGAACCCCAACTGCAAGTGCCCCTTTGGGAACAATCGTCCCATGGGTAACCACTGCCCCAGCCCCTACCAAAGCCCCTGATTCAACTACTACATTGTGAAGAATCAGAGCACCCGATCCCACTAAGGAACCATCTTGCATTGTGCAACCCTCTAGATGTGCGTTATGGCCGACCGTACAACCTGCACCGATTAGTGTTGGCAAGTCAGATGTGACATGAACAACAGCACCATCTTGAATTGAAGTCCTCTCGCCAATTACTATTCGATTTGAATCTGCTCGCAACACTGCGCATGGCCAAATTGATGCCAGATTTCCAATGGTTACGTCGCCAATAATGACCGCATCAGGATGCACAAAAGCATTCGGATGAATCTTTGGCTCTTTGAGCCCATAGGCATAGATTGGCATTATTGTCTCAACTCTCGCGTTGCAGTTTCTAGCAAACCATTCATCTGCTGGTGGATACCAGGCGCGCATGCTAAAAGCATGTCGGTTCCTTCTGGTTTGCCTTGGATTCCGCTAACAATACCCCCAGCCTCGCGCACAATTAGCGCTCCGGCCGCGTAGTCCCAATGATTGACGCCCTTCTCGTAAAAACCATCTAGGCGACCGCTGGCGACTTCGCATAAATCGATTGCACATGAACCCATTCGACGGATATCACGAACACTTGGCAGTACGTAATTAAGGACGGCTGCCTGTTGCTTGCGTTGTTGCACGGCGTACCCAAATCCTGTGCCCATGAGGCTTTGTGAAAGTTCAACTGTGTCTGAGGTGTTGATTCTGATTGCTGAGTGCGTTGTGACTCGCCACGAGCCAAAGCCAATGCTAGCGACGTACATTTCACCTAGCGCTGGTGCTAAGACCACGCCTACCAATGGCTCACTCGTTTCAAGCTGAATAAGCGCGATAGAGATGCACCAAAACGGTAAATCGTATAGGTAATTGACAGTTCCATCTATTGGATCAATCACCCATTGCAAGCCGCTTAGCGACTCTTTACTCGCACCTTCTTCAGCCAAAATGCCGTCCAACGGGCGTAATTCCTCAATCCGCTGAACAATCATCTGCTCAGCCAATTTATCCATGTGGGTCACCACATCAGTTTTTGTTGACTTGGTCGATATTTCAAGAGTGTCAGGGCGCTCTAGCAGAACTTTTCCGACTAACTGAGCAGTTTCAATAGCGAACGAAACATCAGGGTTGTTCGAAAAATCAGAAAAAGTCATGACACCATCATGGTCTATTCGGGTCCCCCTGTTTACGAATCAGGTATGAAAATCAACCGACACACCTATCGAATACCTGATTACAGGGCGGTTTCGCGCGACACTTAGAACGTAGATTTACCTGAAAGGCTTTCTGTGACTGAATTAATTTTTGTTGGTCGGACAAATGACAATGAACGGCTTTTGTTGATGGATGATGATGGTCAGGAATTCCAGTTGGCTATTGATGAGCACCTCGTGCGCAGCGTAACTAACGTCACTAAACAAACAGGTGAAAGCACGGTGGCTCTTGGGGTGTCTCCTCGAGACATTCAAACGAGGATTAGGCGTGGCGAGTCAGTTGAACAAATTGCGCTTGAGTCGGGCGTGGCCAACGATCGAATAGCCCGTTACGCCGGCCCGGTACTTGCAGAACGCAATCATATGGCTAACCGAGCGCAACAAACTTTCTTAAGACGTCCTGACTCGGATGTCACACTATTTGAAGCAGTTATGTTCCAGATATCGGATCGCGATACAGATTCTTTGGTTTACACATGGGATTCATGGCGACGTGAAGATTCACGTTGGACTGTGACTATCAATTGGCAAATAGGTTCCGGCAATGGACTGGCAACTTGGATTTTTGATCCGCTGAGTCAGAGCATCTTGGCCATTGATGATGAGGCTAGGTGGCTAATTCAGGAAGATGCAGCAGTCGCAACAAAGACCGAAGAACAGCGGCCTCGGCTTGTCGGTCTACCCGCCGCGACATCTGCTGCTGAAAATACAAATATTGACGAATTGGAGCCTCCCGCCTGGGCTGGTCCAGGTCACCCCACAATGCCGGTACCAATTCCTGTGCCAAAGCATGATTCGCAGGAACCCTCCTGGGACGACATACTTTTTGGAAACAAGCCAGCTGATTAACGGGCTAAATTTTATCCCAAGTGAAGGAAACAAAGGGCCTTAAATGTCTGCGACCGAAAACAGAATAATTGACATCGATGTCGCTGCTGAAATGCAAGGCTCTTTTTTAGAATACGCCTACTCTGTTATTTATTCACGCGCGCTCCCCGATGCACGTGATGGTTTAAAACCCGTTCAGCGAAGAATTCTGCACACCATGGCAGCAATGGGCCTACGTTCAGACAAAGGGCATGTTAAAAGTGCGCGAGTCGTCGGTGAAGTGATGGGAAAGTTACATCCACATGGGGACAGCGCAATCTATGACGCCTTGGTTCGGATGGCTCAGTCATGGTCGCTACGTCTGCCGTTTGTGGACGGGCATGGCAATTTTGGCTCAATGGACGAAGGACCGGCAGCCTACAGATATACCGAGGCCCGTCTGGCCACCCCGGCACACGCAATGGTCGACTCACTCGATGAGGACGTCGTTGATTTCACGCCCAATTACGACGGCAGAGAAATGGAGCCAAGTGTTCTACCCTCTGCAATTCCGAATCTCTTAGTTAACGGGGCATCCGGAATTGCGGTCGGTATGGCAACTAACATGCCGCCTCACAATCTGCGCGAGGTGATCGCTGCCGCACAGCACCTGCTGAAATATCCCAAAGCAACACTTGCAGAACTAATGGATTTTGTCCCCGGACCCGACCTTCCCACTGGCGGCATAGTGATTGGACTAGATGGCATTCGGGATGCCTATGAAACTGGTCGTGGCAGTTTCAGAATCCGCTCAGCTGTATCTATTGAGCAGGTATCTGCTCGCAAGCAGGGACTTGTAGTTCGGGAACTCCCCTACCAGGTCGGTCCGGAAAGAATTATCGAACGAATAAAAGATCTAGTTACCGCAAAAAAAATCCAAGGGATTTCTGACATCACTGATCTGACTGATTTTGAATCTGGTCTGGAATTGGTGATTGAGATCAAAAATGGTTTCAATCCGTCGGCAGTACTCGAGCAACTCTATAAACTCACTCCCCTAGAAGATTCGTTCCACATCAATAATGTTGCGTTGGTAAATGGACAGCCAATCACATTGGGACTAAAACAACTGTTACAAGTTTTCCTTGATCATCGACTCGTTGTAGTTCATCGTCGTTCACAATTTCGTCGAAATAGAGCCTCAGACAGATTGCATCTTGTTGATGGTTTGCTAGTCGCGATTCTCGACATTGATGAAGTTATCGCAGTTATTCGTGCCAGCGATGACACTGCGAGTGCTCGAGAAAGGCTTAGGAAGGCATTCGAACTCAGCGAAATTCAAACAAATTATATTCTCGAAATGCCTTTAAGAAGATTGACAAAATTCTCGCGCTTGGAGTTAGAGAAAGAGCAGAGTGAACTCCTTGAGATCATCGGTGATTTGGACGACATCATCAACAACGATAAACGCCTGCGTAAAGTTGTGTCCGATGAATTGAACGAAGTTGCCAAACTATTCGGCGACGATAGGCGCACGGTATTGCTTTCTGATATGGGAATTGTTTCCTCCGGTTCTGCAATCCCCTTAGAGGTTGAAGATGTTGCCTGTCACGTTTTACTCTCTGCCACCGGGCTTATTGCACGAACTACTGACAACAGTCCACGCGTTTTTGGCCCCAAGCGCGCAGCACATGACACGATTAAGTCGATAGTTGCGACTTCAGCGCGAGCAGATGTAGGACTCATCACAAGCGCGGGAAGAGTTCTACGACTGCAAGTTATCGGATTGCCGGCTTTGCCTGCCTCTGGCTCGCTAACGCTAAGCGGTGGCGGGGCCCTTAAAGAGTTTGTCAGCTTGGCCAAAGATGAGCGTGCGCTGGCTTTAATGGCACTAGATGACGAGAACCAGACCTTGATTGTGGCCACCGCTAATGGGATCGTGAAGCGGGTCGCCTACGACGTGCCGAATAGTGCATCTGACTGGAGCGTCATCCGGCTGGAAGATAATGATTATCTCGTTGGCGCAACACAAGTGTTGGGTGCTTCTGGCCAGGTCATTCTGATCTCTGATGACGCGCAACTCTTACGATTCCCAGCCAGCGACATTCGAGCCACTGGTCGAGGCGCAGGAGGCATTGCCGGACTTCGACTGGGCAATGGAGCAAGGGTTATTTCTGGTGTTGTTGTGGAGCCGGCCGATGACGTTGTTGTGGCTACCGTCGCCGGTGACTCAGGGGCACTGCCAGGCACATCAGGGCACAGCATTAAATTGACTCCGCTTGCGCAATTTCCACCCAAAGGCCGCGGAACTGGCGGAGTTCGATGCCACAAGTTCCTATCGGGGGAAAATATTCTGGTTAACGCTGCAGTAGGTGTAAATCCTCTGCATGCATGTGGATCCAATGGTGCTGCTGTGGAAGTTCCGACTACGTACGGCAAAAGGGACGGATCTGGCCAGACTCTAACTAAACCAGTTTCCGCAATTGCAGGATTGCCAAGTTTTTGAGTTACTTGAAACTATGAGGACAAAAGGAGTTTTCTTATCAAGGGTGTGTTCTATTGTTCTTCTGTTTTCGTTTTTATTGGGTGGCATAATCTCAGCAGGGGCGTACGTGCCAAATTTAACTATCAACGAGCTGCCAACAGTTTTAATCAGAAATCAGAGCATCTTGTTAACTGGCAAAGCTCAGGGAGCATGCTCGGGCAGGGAGATTTCAATCTCGCAACATAGTCGCGGGAAATGGACTTCGTTAGGCACCAGTTTTGCCCAATCGGGTAGGTGGCAATTTAAAGCAACATCACCAAAGTCGAGTGGCGTTGTAATCTTCAAGGTCGCCTGTGGTGGTCAGTATCCAGCGAGCGTGATTCGCCTAGTTGTTGTTGAAGCTCCAATCGAAAACAGCGGTCCCGGGAATCGAATCTTTGGTTTGGACATTTCTAGATGGCAACACATTTCTGGCAAGCAGATAAATTTTGCTGACATGGCTGCTGCTGGATCCTCTTTTGTCATTATCAAGGCCTCAGATGGCACACGCAGCGAAGATGCAATTGCCCGAAAGTATGTTCTGGAGGATGCACAAAGGGCGAAAGTTGCCGGATTGATAGTTGGTTACTACCACATGGTGTCTGTGCCTGCTACAAACTCAACGCCGACTCTCATGTCTAGCGCGAAACGTCAGGGAACTTTGGCTGCCACAAGACTTAGAGAACTCGGCGGATACGACAATCGAACTTTGCCGTACACACTTGATATGGAAGGTATCAATTCAAAGGTAAACCAAGCTTCTCTTTTCATTTGGACTAAAACTTTTATCAAACAATTTATGAGCCTGACTCATAGACGCCCAATAATCTATTCCTACCGCAGTTTCTTAGCTACCCGCTATGCAAAAAAATCCGTTGTACGGGACTATTTGAAGATGTCGCACCTTTGGTTGGCTCAGCCTGGTGATCCTGGCGACCCAAAGGTTCGGGTAGGAGGCTTAACCTACGGCGGGAATGATTGTTTCCAATCCGCCTGGACAGTTTCGGGATGCCGGTCAATTTGGACTTTCTGGCAATACACTAACTCGGGAAATCGAGATAAGTTCGGGATACCTTGGCGACCACAGAATGGTAAACCTTGTCCGTCTCATGCTCGGTACTGTGTGTCAGGTATAGGTACTGGTCCACACCATCTTGATTTAAACGTTTTTAACGGCACAAAAAAGGATTTGCTCAAACTCACTCAAGGGACATGGAATAGAACACTTTCTGATTATCTGTCTGATTCACCTACCGCTTCATCCAACTAGTTCTCAAAAGAACTACTACGGTTAGAACATGATTAGATGTGATGTTCTTGTAATAGGTGCAGGACCAGCCGGATTATATGCGGCTTACTACGCTGGGTTTCGTGGCTTCTCAGTCATTGTTGTAGATGCACTATCTGTTGCCGGTGGTCAAATATCTGCAATGTACCCTGAAAAGGAAATTTTCGATGTTGCAGGTTTCCCAACGATTAAGGGTAAAGACCTAGTAGATGGTTTGCTGGCTCAAGCAGGGCAGTTCAATCCAAAGTACTTACTAGGTGAACAGGTAATCGACTTGCAAACAAGTGAAGCTGGGCCTGTCAGAGTCCAAACCGCCAGTAACACTGAGATCGAAGCTAAGTCAGTCATCATTACCGGTGGAATAGGGGCTTTCTCCCCCCGAGAATTACCAGTAGGTCCGGAATACGTTGGCAAAGGTGTTGTTTATTTTGTGCCCAAACTTGCAGACCACGCCGGTAGAGACGTGGTGATTGTTGGCGGTGGCGATTCTGCTTTCGACTGGGCATATTCACTTTTTCCAATCGCAAGGTCCGTCACTTTAGTACATCGTCGAGATAGTTTTCGGGCTCACGCATCTAGCGTGCAGAAAATTAGAGACCTCGGAGTTGAACTCATAACAGATAGTGAAGTTTGCGAAATCAACGGCGATGATTGCGTCTCTGGTGTTAGCATCCTAAATAAATTAACGAATCAGGTGCGCGTATTGCCTGCCCAGACAATAGTTGCTGCTCTTGGTTTCGTTGCTAATATTGGACCCATTGCCGAGTGGGGCTTGGAACTATCAAAGCGACGGATTGTGGTTGGCACAGCCATGCAGACAAATCTTCCTCGGGTCTTTGCTGCTGGCGACATTACGGTGTACCCCGGTAAAGTTCCTTTGATTAGTGTCGGCTTTGGTGAAGCGGGTACCGCGGTAAATAACGCGGCACCCCTAATCGATCCCTCACATGGGGTATTTCCAGGCCACTCAACCGGTAGTGCAGAATAGTGCTATGAACTTAGAGCATAGATTCCCTTTTGATGCATTCAGTGATGTTCTGGCGGCAAACAATGATTTTGCGGAGAGTTTTGACGATCAGCATTTAACAGGTCGGGCACTAAAGGGACTAGCGATAATTACCTGCATGGATTCTCGGATAAGTCCGTTGGAAATTGTTGGCATGAATCCAGGCGACGTTAAGATTTTGAGAAATGCTGGTGCGCGAGTAACTGATGACGTTTTACGTACTTTGGTACTGGCAACATTTCTATTGGGCGTAAATCGCATCTTGGTGATGCCACACACAGACTGCAGAATGGCTTCAGCAACAGAACAAGAAATACACAACACAATCTATGCTGACCATGGCGTTGATACTCGAAGCGTTGAATTTAGGACTGTATCAGATCAGCTCGGGGCTCTACAGGGCGACATCGCTCGCATCCGCACTTATCCATTACTCGCACCTGGCGTTGCTGTTGGTGGCGCGTTGTTTGATGTGCATACAGGCAAACTAAACGTGATTGATACTTAAAAAGTCCTAAGCATCAATCTTTGAGCGATCTAAGGCCGCTGCCCCTTCAATGATGAACTCCTTGCGCGGAGCCACATCGTTACCCATCAAAAGATTAAACACTTGCGCCGCACTGTTTGCGTCACTGACTGTTATCCGTCTAAGGGAGCGCTTGGTTGGATCCATCGTAGTTTCTCTTAACTGAACAGCGTCCATTTCACCAAGTCCCTTATACCTCTGGATTGGCTCTTTCCAAGTTCTACCCTGCTTTGTTAACCGGGTTAGCGTTTCGCGCATCTCTGCGTCACTGTATGTATAAATAACTTCAGCAGGCTTTTTAGCGCCGCTCTTAACATCTATGCGATGTAATGGCGGCACCGCTGCATAAATTTGTCCATTCGCTAGCAGTGGCTCCAAATAGCGATGGAAAAGGGTTAACAAAAGCGTGCGAATGTGGGCGCCATCGACATCAGCATCCGCCAAAATGATAATTTTGTTATAGCGGACCTGACTTAGGTCAAATGATCTGCCAGAACCAGCGCCAATAACCTGCAAAATTGATGCACATTCGGAATTCTTTAACATGTCAGCAAGTGAGGCTTTTTGAACATTTAGGATTTTGCCCCGAATCGGCAATAGTGCCTGAAACTCGCTATTTCTCGCGCTCTTTGCAGTTCCCAGAGCACTGTCACCTTCAACTATGAACAACTCGGTACGCTCGGTGTCCTCGCTTCGACAATCCTTAAGTTTCGCCGGCAACGATGATGACTCAAGTGCAGTCTTGCGGCGCTGGGTATCTCTATGCGTACGTGCCGCTACTCTTGTGCGCGATGCATTGGCAATCTTCTCCAATACCGCTCTGGCTGCGGGCTTGGCACCTCTAGGCGGATTGGTAAGCCAAGCAGTCAGTTCCCTAGAAACAATAGTGTTTACAATCTTGGTTGCCGCTGGAGTCCCGAGAATTTCTTTAGTCTGTCCTTCAAACTGTGGTTCAGACACGCGCACTGTGACGAGCGCTGTGAGTCCTTCTTGGACATCTTCCTTTGTAACTGGATCTTCTCCAGTCTTGACAAGACGCTGAGATTTAAGTTGCTCGTTTACGGTTTTAACTAATGCCCGTTCAAAACCTGTTAAATGTGTTCCGCCCTTTGGGGTAGAAATAATATTCACAAATGAGGCAATGTTTGATTCGTAGCCACTATCCCAAATGAGAGCTACATCGACTCCAAGTTCACGCTCTACATCTTGAGGGTGCATGTGTCCTTGCTCATCGAGCACTGGAACGGTTTCATGAAAGTTACCATGACCTGAAATTCTGATCACTGGGTTTATGGCTTCTCCGGCGCATAGAAATTCGCAAAATTCGGAGATGCCACCCACATGTTGGAACTGAACACTTTCCGCCGTTCCACTTCTTTCATCTATCACGACAATTGAAAGGCCCGGAACAAGAAACGATGTCTGGCGGGCACGCGCATGAATGTCACTTAAATCAAAAGTTGCACCGGGGGTAAAAATCTGCTGATCTGCCCAAAAAGTAACCCGAGTGCCGGTGCTTGTCTTTTTGGCACTTTTACCAATCTTCTTGAGACCACCTTGTTTGGAGAAGGCTGAAAGTGCATCGGCACCATCGAATACACCTGGCACACCACGGCGAAACGACATGGCGTGGGTGAACCCTTCACGATCGACCTGAATGTCTAGTCGGCTAGATAAAGCATTAACAACACTCGCGCCAACCCCGTGCAAACCACCTGATGCCGTGTAGGAACCACCTCCAAATTTTCCGCCGGCATGAAGCTTCGTCATTACCACTTCAACACCAGATAATTTGGTTTTCGGTTCTATGTCTACTGGGATGCCTCGGCCGTTATCGCTTACCTGTGCGCAAGATTCAGATTTCAATACCACTTCGATAGTCGTGCAATGACCTGCAAGCGCTTCATCGACTGAGTTATCAATAATTTCCCAGAGACAATGCATGAGACCACGCGAATCAGTGGAACCTATATACATTCCTGGACGCTTTCGAACAGCGTCTAAACCTTCCAGAACCGATAGATCTGAGGCTTGATAGTTACCCGTCTTAGCTGCAACTTTTTTTGATGGAATTGGCATAACCCAACAAGAATAGGGACATATCGGTACTGTTCAATGCTCCCACGCCGTCCTCTTAGAGATATCCCCCCGAAGTGAACTCAAGAGAATACGCCTTGAGAGAAATCAGCGCGCTAAGCCAGACTTTTTTCTTGAGAATCTGAAACAATTGGGCTAGAAGTAACTACACGAAACTAATGAAAGTGAGACAGCAATGAATACTGAGGTCACACATTCGACTATGACTGTTGCAGATCGCTGCGATAGATGCCCAGCGCAGGCATACGTTCGCGTATTTCTAGAAGGTGGCAGCACCCTTCAGTTTTGCGGGCACCATTTTCACGCACACGAAGAGCGACTACGGGCTATCGCGATTGATGTGCAAGAACAAAAAAGCGATTCAGTTACGAAGTAACTAAGAACACTAACTCTTTGGGCTTGCTGATTCTTTCTTTGACTTCACGTAGGTGAACTTCGCGTCTCCCTCGCCCAATGGAATTAGTTCCACCCAAGTGTTTCCTGGTTTTAGGCTTACGCTATTTCCAGCTGCGTCAATGAAAGTAAAAGGCGACTTCAACTCAGGCTTTGACCAAGTGACTGGCAGTTGCTTATGGTCAACCATCAGCCAACCTTTACCGGTTCCCTGCAACATTGTTCGTGGAACGAAATTACCGGCTGGATCCCGATAACCAGCATCCTGAGTCTTCACTTTAAGTACAACCACATTCGTGGCAGACAGGCGCGCACCAGATCGCGCAAAGGCAGGAACCGAACCTTCACTACGCACCCATTTCCCTAACGACTTAGACCAAGCCCATGCGGGATTCTCGGAATTGCTAAAGCGAAGATTAACTTTGGTAATCAATTTAGCAGCAACATCAGGCACCGGTTTGGCAGAAGAACTCGGCGATGCTGATCCGGATTCAGTAACTGCTGGAGTTGGGGCCGAAGGAGTTTTCGCAACAGTTCTTGTGCCTGCCATAAACATCGGCTGAGAAGGAGTTTTAGTCTTCTTCATACTTTTGATAAGGCTCAGAGGTGAAATGAATAAGTTATGTGGTGCTGGATGATAATTAGTTCGATACATACCTGGCGCACCTTCGGTCAGAATGTAAACACCCTTACCTGCGTTTCCGCGGACATAAGTGATTGTAGGTCGAGCACCGCCGGAGAACACGAAGAAATCGGCTACTGGAGCAGCTATCGCTACGTCCACATGACGGACACTGCGCACAGGTCCGATCTCTTTGGGAAATTTAGACTGAAAGATTGCTGCAAAGCGGGTGATTCCACCTTCAACTAATTCTTCAAAAATAATGTCGGCTGATTCCAAGCCCGCCTGTGGACGAATCATCGGATCATTTTCAACCTTGATCACAACAACAGGTTTTGTAGCAGAAGCGGCCTTGGATTCCATGCCAGTCAGAGGCCAAGTGGGGGTTGGTGTTGGGGTTGGTGTTGCGCTCACTGACGGTGACGCATCAACAGCAACTTTTGAACTGCTTGAGCAACCAGCCAGAATGAAAGCGACCCCGAGAGCTGCGATACCGTACTTGTTTAATGCCTTCATAACCTCACCAAAAAATACAATTAGACTGCTTTCTACCATGCCCTAGGTTTTTCTACAGATGTGCCTGCGACACGCAAAAAGCCCCAACTCAGTAATGAATTGGGGCTCTTAACATTTGGTTAATCTAGATAATCGCGAAGTACTTGCGAGCGTGATGGGTGGCGCAATTTGGACATAGTCTTACTTTCAATCTGACGAATGCGCTCTCTTGTAACTCCATAAACCTTGCCGATGTCATCTAGTGTCTTTGGTTGTCCATCGGTTAAACCAAATCGCATCTTGACAACACCTGCTTCACGATCGGATAACGTATCCAATACCGAGTCGAGTTGCTCCTGCAACAAGGTGAATGACACAGCATCTGCCGGCACAATCGCTTCGGAGTCTTCAATTAGATCTCCAAATTCACTATCGCCCTCTTCGCCGAGAGGTGTGTGCAATGAGATTGGCTCACGACCATACTTTTGAACCTCGACAACCTTTTCGGGAGTCATGTCCAATTCTCGAGCCAATTCCTCTGGAGTCGGTTCACGACCAAGGTCCTGAAGCATCTGACGTTGTACTCGTGCGAGCTTATTAATCACCTCAACCATATGCACGGGAATGCGAATGGTACGCGCCTGATCAGCCATTGCGCGAGTAATTGCCTGGCGAATCCACCATGTTGCATAGGTCGAAAACTTGTATCCCTTTGTGTAATCGAATTTTTCAACTGCACGAATGAGACCCAGATTTCCCTCTTGAATTAGGTCTAGGAACAACATTCCACGACCGGTGTATCTTTTCGCAAGAGAAACTACTAGACGAAGGTTTGCCTCGAGAAGATGATTTTTGGCTCTTTGTCCGCGGGCAATAATTTCCTCATAGTCGCCTTGACGGCGATCTTTGAAAGGTCCTTTTTTGTCCATAAGCTCTTCGGCAAACAGGCCCGCTTCGATGTCCTTTGCTAGATCAACCTCGAGCTCAGCTGTTAGGAGAGCAACCTTGCCAATTTGCTTAAGATAATCCTTTACTGGATCTGCAGTTGCACCTGCGGTAAACACTTGTTGAACGGGTTCATCCGTATCATCCACATCTGAAATGACCAAAGCGTTAGCATCGCTCGGCAACTCAACTGCTTTGGCGATTTCACCAAGATCATCAGCGAGTTCATTTTCCAATTCAACTTCTAGTACAGCTGCTGCCGCGAGATCCACTTCACCCTCTACGACCACTTCTTCAATTGCAATGACATCATCGACATCAATTAATCCTTCGATGTCTTCGATTTCTACATTGGCTGCTTTTAGTTTTGACTTGGTCGATAATTCAACCTTTGACACTGGACCTTTCTTCACAGCAACTTTTTTGGCTGGGGCTTTTTTGGCTGGGGCCTTCGCAGCAACTTTCTTGACCGGTACCTTCGCAGCAACTTTCTTGACCGGTACCTTCGCAGCAACTTTCTTCACAGCAACTTTTTTGGCTGGGGCCTTCACAGCAACTTTCTTCACAGCAACTTTCTTGGCTGGGGCCTTCTTAGCCGGAACCTTCGCAGCAACTTTTTTGGCCGGCGCTTTCTTGACCGGAACCTTCGCAGCAACTTTCTTCACAGCAACTTTCTTCACAGCAACTTTCTTGGCTGGAGCCTTAGTTGATACTTTGCCAACTGATGTTTTGGCTGATGCCACACTCTTCTTCGGAGCCACAAATGCCTCTTCCCGTGTACTTCGTGCAATAACAAGGGCCCGTGTCAAGCATATGCTTGATCCGGGCAACACCAAACGGTGCTTTCTCATTGTACTCATACTGATGTGACATTTGCGCAGTGGTAGAGAAATCTTGCCTTTGCTTAATGACTTAGCCGCGAATCCTGATTCACCACAACAATCTTTTCTGCAGCAAATTGAGTAATCGGCGGTCCAATTGTCGTGAAATTACCAATTCCTTTTACGTGGTAGTTTCCTGACCAATGTGATCTGACCGATACGGTGAAGACCCCCGCTCTATTGAACTGATGAGTCAACTGTGTGCTTGGATATTGTTTTCCCGGCAAGCGGGTCCATGTTGATGTGCCGTCACCCCAATTCCATAACCAGTTTGCAGAGGCCGTAACTGTAACTTCCAGACCACTTATCTGGAATTGCGGAAGCTTTACATCCGGTGCCTGCCCACACCAAACAATTATCGGCACCATAGTTATGGTTCGCTTGGTCGGGTTCATTCCTAATCGCAGCTCAGGAACATACCTGAGCACTCTTTGCAAAACCTCTAAACCGATCTTTTCACGGGTAATAGGTTTGGAACTCCCCCAGCAGACAGAACCAATTGTTTTTGGTATTGCATCTGCCTTCGCAAATCTTATTCGATACCTAATTTGGCCAATGGGACACATGGTTACGGCGTGGGCGCACATTTCCTGGGTGTCTTGGGCACAATAGATGGTGAAACGCCACACGCAATTAAGACACCTTGCTAAAGCCTGACGATTTGTGGTCGATCCAGAAAATGATGACGGAAGTAGCAGGCCACCCGTTCCCACAAATGCATCGATTTGATCATCGTTGTTAACTACGGGAACATCCATTCGGAGTCCACCATTTAACGACCTAACGGGCTCATTCGCATATGCCGAATCTTTTGTGTCCACATTTATGACAAATAGCGAAATCAAAATGACCCAAAGATAGCGAGTCGAGAACAAACATCCCACAGAAAAACCCACCCTTCGACGCTCCGGAGTTGAAGCGTAAAGGAATTGCTAAGGGCTACAAATTGAAATGTCCTCGTTGTGGATAAACTTTCAAGATTTTTTTGTGGATGAGCCGAGCGAAAGTGTTTGAGTCACCAATTCGCTAACTGCCTGAGTTTCAATCAGGAATCCGTCATGACCATGGATTGATTCGATAATCGACAAACTTGAACAAGTAGCAATAGCGTCAGCCAAATACTGTTGCTGCTCAATGGGATAAAGACGATCAGTATTAATACCACCCACCACGACTGGAACCGAAATTTCTGCCAAGGTTGCTAGCAAATCATCACGGCCTCGAGCCACGTTGTGCGTATTCATAGCATCAGTAAGAATCACGTAACTGCCAGCATCAAATCGAGAAACAAGCTTTTCGCCATGATGATCGAGATAGGACTGAACAGCAAAACGACCTGCCTCTTGATCTCGTCCGACTATCTTCTGACTCAGGGCATCCTCGCCTAGTTGCGGTTCTACCCCAAAACGGGTGGTGAGTTCTGTATCACAGCGATAGCTCAAGTGAGCGATCTTGCGCGCAATCGCAAGTCCATTAACCGGGCCTAATCCATCACCTTGGGTGTAATAGTCGCCACCATGCCAAGATGCGTCATTTGTGATTGTTGCAATCTGAGCTGTTTGAATCCCGATTTGATCCGCACTAGCCACGGCCGAAGTTGCCAAAAGCATTGCGCTGCCGACATGATCAGGATGTTGGATGATCCACTCTAAAGTTCGCATGGCACCCATCGATCCACCAAGAATGGAATGGAAAAATGGAATGTTTAGCGCATTGGCCAGAGCTAATTCAACTGCCACCTGATCACGCACAGTGATTCGGGGAAAGCGACTCCCCCAGGGTTTCCCATCTGAATGAATACTTGATGGTCCAGTAGTGCCCTGACAGCCACCTAGCACATTCGCACATACGACAAACCACTTATCCGTATCAAGTGCCTTGCCCTTGCCAACCACTTCATGCCACCAGCCAGACAACGTATCTTGTGTACTAGTGGTAACCCGCGAGTCGCCAGTAAGCGCGTGCTCAACTAGGACAGCATTAGATCCATCAAATGTGCCAAAGGTTTGAAAAGCCACGTCGACGGAATCTAAAGTTCCGCCCAATTCGAGTGCGACAAAGCCGATGTTAATTGTCTGTGGTTCATTCACAGCTTTACCTCCCTGCCGATCAAGTGAGGCAGGGAGGTAAAGATTGCTGTCAGATGACATCGTTTAGGCGGGTACCTATCCGGCGTTTACTTGCGCGGTGGATTCGCTTTTAACCGTAACGAATGCCTGCTCCAAGTCCTGCAAGATGTCGATTATGTTTTCGATACCAACTGAAAGGCGCACGAGACCTGGTGTTACGCCAGCACTCGCTTGCTCATCGGCTGTTAGTTGGGAGTGAGTTGTTGATGCAGGATGAATAACCAAACTGCGCACATCGCCAATGTTGGCTACATGTGAATGTAGGAACAATGACTCTACAAACTTCTGTCCAGCCTCAATTCCGCCGACTATTTCGAACGAAAGTACGGCTCCAGTGCCCTTAGGTGCAAGTTTCAAGCCACGCTCGTACCAAGGGCTACTTGGTAATCCAGCGTAATTGACCTTTTCAACCTGGGGATGTGCTTCAAGGAATTGAGCAACCTTTATCGCATTTTCCACATGACGTTCAATACGAATGCTAAGAGTCTCAATACCCTGAGCAATTAGGAATGCATTAAACGGAGCTACCGCAGCACCTAGGTCGCGCAACATTTGAACGCGCGCCTTCAGAATGAATGCCAGATTGGCTCCAAGTGCGCCACCAACACCAAGATCGCGAGCATAAACAAGCCCGTGGTAGGACGGATCTGGGGTGTTGTAGTTCGGGTAACGCTCGGGATCCTTTGCAAAGTCAAAAGTTCCACCATCAACGATGGCCCCGGCGATCGCGGTTCCATGTCCACCTAGGTACTTGGTGGCAGAGTGAATAACAATGTCAGCGCCGAATTCAAGTGGACGAATAAGGTATGGGGTTGCCACTGTGTTATCAACAATTAGAGGTACGCCAACTTCATGCGCAACACGAGCGACACCCTCGATGTCAAGAATGTCATTCTTAGGATTGCTTATCGACTCACCAAAGAAAGCCTTTGTATTTGGTCGCGCAGCGGCACGCCATTCCTCAAGATCATCAGGATCTTTTACGAAAGTGACTTCAATACCAAGTTTTGGCAAGGTGTAGTGGAAAAGATTGTAAGTGCCACCATAAAGACTTGGGCTTGAAACAATGTGATCGCCAACTTCGGCAACATTAAGAATTGCGATTGTTTCTGCGGCTTGTCCACTAGCAACAAGCAGTGCAGCAAGACCGCCCTCAAGACTGGCAATGCGATCCTCAACAGCGGCCTGCGTTGGGTTCATGATTCGGGTGTAGATGTTTCCAAATTCCTTCAAACCAAATAGGTTTGCCGCATGCTCGGTGCTATTGAAAACAAATGATGTTGTTTGGTAAATCGGTAGTGCTCGCGAGTTAGTAGCCGCATCCGGGCTCTGACCAGCGTGAATCTGGCGTGTCTCAAAGGACCATTCGGTTGACATGTTTCTCCATTATGTAGGTCGGCGAAGGCGATGCATACATTTCTATTCAGTTTCACCAAACAGAAAATGGCCACATCTATTTCGGGGCCTTGTTTGGCAAGACCCGCGCTTGCCTTACGCGTTATCTGAACGCATAAGACCTGGTCATCACCCGGGGCACCCCATCGCGGTTGCAAGGGTTGTCGGACAGCTAGCCGGGGCTTGACACTGTCACTCTGGACCTACTTAGAAAATACCTTCATCAATTGATAAGGGCAAATTGAACCGAATAACTGTCAAATGCTGGACAGTTGTCGCAAGTTAACTGCAATAAAGCAATTCAAGCGACTACGCGGCGCCTGCTAAGCAATCTTCGTAAGAAACCGCAGCCAGCGACTCAGACCAAACACGCGGTGGTATGCCATGGCTTAATGCAGTATCGAGAAGCCTAGCTAGCGAATATGTACTATCAGCCTCAAGCGCGGTATCGATAGCGATTCTGGCTAAGGCTCCATTACCGTCAAGCCACGCACACCCTGCCAGCACTGTGGCACTCGCGGCAATATATTGGCTTGGCACAAGGCTCACAATTTCAAAGAGATTTGCCCGCACGCAAGATCGCACCTCTGGGTTGTCAAAGATTTGCCGCAACAAACCATCACGAACACGAATGTTTTCGATTCCCACAGCACATCTGGCGATGTGCCGGTAATCGCAATGATTGGTTCTACTGAGCTCGAGAAAGATTTCATCGACCAGGCTGGCAATCTTGCTAGTTTCAAGTTGCGCTAGATTCTGCTCAACTTCTTGGCGCACTTCATTAAATGTGCGATCAAACTCGTTTTTTCCCTCTTCGAGTTCGCGGTGCGCCAATCGGGCAGCCAAGGTCTCTCGGCTCGCAAATGGTGATGAGCCTGAAACAACAAACTCAACCTCTGTTGTCGGTGTTGTATCTGCTATCTCATGTCCGATAACTGGGCAACAGGACTCATCTGTGCACATGAGCGAACGCCAAGTGGTGTCCGTAACCAGCAAAAGGTCAAGGACTGGCCATGAGTTGTCCTGGCAAAAATTGCTGAAATTGTCAATAATCGTGGTTACCTCCGCAGTCACGGATTGGAATCTCTGCGTGTCGACGTAAGTGATAGCCACTAAATGCGGATTGTCCAGAGTTCCGATAACTCGTTGCAAAATTTCCGGGAAAACAAAATCATCTGATTGAGCCGGAAAATCAAGACGCACAAAAGAAGAGATCTCATCGTCGTCAAAGGCGACTAAGACGAGACTATTGTCTGGGTGGAAGCCAACTAGATGTGGAATTGCAGCAATTAGCTGTCTAGGAGTTTGTATGTTCATGCGCGCTACATTGCCCTTTTAAGTGGCAGAAGAAAACTGAACTGCGTGCGCTGTGTAGAACCGATACCTGGGGATGTAGCGATCAGCAGCAGAGCAAATAGCATGTCAAGACATCAATGGGGTCTTGTTGCTAACGGGCATAAAAGTGCACCCAGAGTTCCGGTGGCTTCCCCTCCGCCGTCCCACTGGGTGCAATTCAAATCTAGGCACTTTGGGTCGCTAATTGCGTCAGGACACGCCGAAACCGTATCATCACAATTTGCTACCCCGGTGCATTCATTTGCCTGGACTTGTGTCACAGTTTTGCTATGCACTTAGACCATCTTTCCTATGCCGTATTAAATAGTGAACTAGCTGACACCGTTCAGCGACTTGGCGCGGACTTAGGCGCGTCATTCGCAGATGGTGGCAGACACCCGCGCTTTGGCACCCGCAACTTTATTCTTCCGCTTGCGAGTGGTTCATACATTGAGGTAGTGGCACCGCTTGATCACCCGGCAGCAGATTCGGCACCATTTGGTCGCGCTGTTCGCGAACGTGCTGAATCAGGTGGCGGTTGGCTCGGATGGGTTGTCGCGGTTGATGACTTGGCCCCTATCGAAGAAACGATTGGTCGCTGTGCAGCTCCAGGCCATCGCATTCGCCCTGATGGAGTTGAACTTACGTGGAGCCAGTTAGGCGTGTTAGATCTAATCGCCGACCCTGCTCTTCCATACTTCATTAAGTGGGATGAAGGCACTCAACATCCAGCCGCAAATTCAGACTCTGCAGTAACAATTAATGAACTTATCCTTTCGGCACAGGAAGATTTAGTTCTCTCCTGGCTCGGCTCGCAGTCCGAGCTCTTGCTTGCAAACCTGAATCTAACTTGGATAGAAGACGAAGTTGCCGGACTTTCAACTGTGAAATTTAATACCCCGCATGGTTTAGTAACCATCGATTAGTTACAGATTTTTTTTCATCTAGAGCGTCCTAGAAAGTACGTTGTAGCAATCTGGTTGCCGTTGGGCCGGATACCTGCAAAACGGTATTTGTGTAGTGGCGTGTGTTTTGATTTATTTCAAGTAAGTGCGGGAGTAATTGCACCACGGTTAGTGCATCATCGTAAGCAGAATGCATAACACCTGAATTCAATCCAAAGTGTGTGCTCAAGGTTGCCAATTTATGGTTGGCTGTCTCAACTATTGAATCCTTTGCCAAGCGGTATGTGCAAAGTCCTGGCATCATCGACATTTCGATTTTCGCATGCTCTGCTTCAGCAGCTATGAAAGACTCATCAAACTTTGCGTGATGAGCAACAAAAATAGATCCGCTTAAAAATTGAGCCAAGTGCGGCCAAACTTCTGCGAACGTAGGCGCATCTACAAGCATCTCGAGCGAAATCCCGTGGATGAATTCAGCGCCAGTACTATCTACCCGCGGATTAATGAGTGTTGTCATAGAGTCAAGAGGCTTACCTGATCCATCGGTGCGAATGGCACTCAATTCAATTATGCGGGCGCCTTTATTAGCCTCTAGCCCAGTTGTCTCAACGTCAATAACAACGAACTCGTCGTCTAGTTTGTGATCACCTTGGGCGCCACCGTACCAAACAAAAGGACCTTGCCAATTTGGATATGCGAAGCGCTGATCGATACCTTGTGAACCTGACAATTCCATGTGTTCGAATCTACCTTGTGCCTCGGACGCTGTTAAACATTTGGGTGATAATGGTGCACAACTTTTGCCTGTTCAGGAATAAAGTCTCTAATGTCTCCATTAAATTCGATCACGACAAGTTCGCTGGTGCGCAATTCATTTTCAAATCCACAGGTCATCGCGAGTAAAGAAATACCAGGATTATGGGCAATTAGCATGACCGCGCTTGCATCAGTCTGTGCATTTCTTAAAATTTCTAGAAGTTCATCTTGGGACGCGTTATAGGCAGCATCAGAGATTATTTCCCGGGCATCGATTGCCATGTGTACCAAGGTCTGACAAGTACGCACGCTAGCACTGACTATCACAACATCAGGGACAATTGACTTGTCCCGTAACCAGTCACCAATGTTCTGGCTTTGTGCGATACCACTAGGGGTGAGTTGACGCTGAAAGTCTTGAGAACCATCATGAACGGCTTGAGCGTGACGGACTAAATAGATTAGCGTCAAAAGTTTTACCTCTAATAATGTCTCGTCATTACTTGCCAACTCAATCAAGTAAAGCAGACGGGATGACTTCGTAGTCTAATTTGCGTGGCTAATTGCGAAGTCATGCACGATAATAGGAACCATGGATGCTCTGGAACCAAAAATTATGTTACTTACCGCTGATGCTGCTTCTATTTCGGAAGGGAAAATTAACATGCTAGGCGCCGGTTGGACCCGCATTTCTGCTGGTCCTGCTAATTTTTGTGTCGTCGTTCGCCTAGACATACCTTGGTCGATGACCAACGTGAAGATTCCGTGGTCATTGGATTTGATTGATCAAGATGGACATCAATACATACCTGTAGAAAATTCAGGCCCATTGCATTTTGAAGGTGAAGTTGAAGTTGGTAGGCCAGCTGGCATAAGCGAAGGCTCCTCATTGGAGGCACCTTTATTGATGCCATTTGTCCAGCTGCCACTACGCACCGGTAAGTACGAGTGGCGTTTTCAAGTAAGCCAAACCACGGCAAAATATGCCTTTAGCGTGGTTTAAGCGAAAAAGATTTCAAGCCAAATAAATTAAAGGTCCGGCCCTTCAACATAGAAGAGCCGGACCTTTAATTCTTTAATATTTAGCTACAACCGCTGGTACTTCCGCAGCCTTCGCACACATAGCATGAGCCAGCTGGACGCATCTTAATTCCGCAAGTCATACATAGTGGAGCATCAGAGACTTGGCCAGTGATAGCCTCTAGCAACTCTGCACTTGAGTGAGCGTTGCTTGTGTCTACCACAGTTGAGACCACCTCAACAGTTTGAGCTGCTGAAGTAACTGCTTGTGCAATCTCTTCAGTAGTTGCCGCAAGCGCTGGCGTTGAGTCGTACCCAGCAACTGTCGCTGACCTTTCATCGGCAGTGAAGATTCCAAGGGCTTCACGCTTGTCGTATGGCAAGTAATCCAGCGCCAAACGACGGAAGATGTAATCCATCATTGACTGGGCCATTCGGATGTCCTTATCGTCTGTCATACCGGCAGGCTCAAAGCGCATGTTCACAAACTTGGAAACAAACGCATCGAGGGGAACTCCATACTGCAACGCGATCGAGATCGACACTGAGAATGCATCCATCACACCAGCGAGAGTCGAACCCTGCTTACCTAGCTTTAGGAAGACCTCTCCCAATCCCCCATCGTCATAAGATCCTGAGGTTAAGTAGCCTTCAGCCCCACCGACACTAAAGGATGTTGTGCGACTGTTGCGAGTCTTCGGCAAACGCTTCCGCACTGGCTGCGCAGAAATTGACTCTGTTGCAGCTGCTGCGGGCTTTTTGGCCTTGGCATCGCTAAGCGGTTGACCCACCTTGCAGTTATCACGATAGATAGCAAGTGCCTTGATGCCCATTTTCCAAGCCTCGAAGTAAACTTCTGCAACCTCTTCAATAGTTGCATCTTCTGGCATGTTTACCGTCTTTGAGATGGCACCTGAAAGGAATGGCTGGCAAGCAGACATCATTCGCACATGTCCCATTGGGGTAATTGAACGCTCGCCCATTGCACAGTCAAAGATTTCGTAGTGATCAGCCTTTAGACCTGGCGCATCAACCACATGACCCTTGTCAGCAATGTACTCAACGATTGCCTCTACTGTTTCCTCTGTATAGCCAAGTTTGCGCAATGCCCGAGGAATTGTCTGGTTCACGATTTGCATGGAACCACCACCAACGAGCTTCTTGAACTTAACTAGCGAGAAATCAGGCTCGATACCAGTGGTATCGCAGTCCATCATGAAACCGATAGTTCCAGTTGGTGCCAGAACGGAAGTTTGCGCGTTGCGCCAGCCGTTCTTTTCACCAATCTTGTTGCCTTCGTTCCAGTTTGCTGTTGCCAACCGTGAGACGTCGCCATCAAGGCTTGTCACAGTCTTATGTGATTCTGAGGCTACGGCATGCTTGCGCATAACACGCTTGTGCGCTTCAGAGTTACGTGCGTAACCTTCATAGGCTCCGACAACTCCAGCCAATTCAGCTGATCGCTTGTACGCAGTTCCAGTCATCAATGACGATATGGAACCAGCAAGAGCGCGTCCACCTTCGGAATCATAAGCCAGACCAGTTGCCATCAGTAATGCGCCAAGGTTGGCGAATCCGATACCGAGCTGGCGGTAATTGCGAGTGGTTTCACCAATTGCTGGCGTTGGGAAATCCGCGAAGCAAATGCTGATGTCCATTGCTGTGATGATGAACTCAACAGCCTTAGCAAAAGTTGGTGCATCGAAAGTGTCATCTTCTTTTAGGAATTTGAGCAGATTCAATGAAGCCAAGTTGCATGAAGAGTTATCAAGACTCATGTATTCAGAGCATGGGTTAGATGCATTGATGCGACCAGTTTCTGGATTGGTGTGCCAATCATTGATTGTGTCGTCATATTGAATACCGGGATCAGCACAAGCCCATGCAGCCTCTGTTACCTTGCGGAATAGTTCGCGAGCATCGACGGTTTCAATTACTTCACCATTAGTGCGAGCGCGTAATCCGAAATCAGTTCCATCCTCAACAGCTTTCATGAACTCGTCTGATACCCGAACTGAGTTGTTGGCATTTTGATACTGAACAGAAATGATGTCCTTACCACCGAGATCCATATCGTAACCGGCATCGCGGAGTGCGCGAATCTTGTCCTCTTCACGTACCTTTGTTTCGATAAATTCTTCAATATCGGGATGATCAATGTCTAGCACGACCATCTTTGCTGCTCTGCGAGTGGCTCCACCGCTCTTGATTGTTCCTGCTGATGCATCTGCACCACGCATGAACGAAACTGGTCCAGATGCTGTTCCGCCAGAGTTCTTGAGGAACTCCTTACTTGAACGGATACGTGAAAGGTTTAGGCCGGCACCTGAGCCACCCTTGAAAATCATTCCTTCTTCGCGGTACCAGTTAAGAATGGAATCCATGGTGTCATCAACTGAAAGGATGAAACACGCGCTCACTTGCTGTGGCGATGATGTTCCAACGTTGAACCAGACAGGTGAGTTGAAACTAAACACCTGATGCAAAAGCATCCAGGTTAGTTCGTGTTCGAAAATGTCAGCATCAGCTGGGGTAGCGAAGTAGCCATACTCTCGCCCAGCCTTGGTGTAGGTAAGTACTACCCGATCAATTAGCTGCTTGAGTGAACGCTCACGGCCTTCGGTGTTTTGCTTGCCACGGAAGTATTTGGTCGTCACGATCGTTGAAGCATTAACGCTCCAGAAATCGGGGTATTCCACTCCGCGTTGTTCAAACACTGTTTCACCAGTGCGCCAATTTGTCTGGACTACATCGCGTGGCTCCCAGGTCACATCGTCGTATGGGTGTACACCCGGGGTTGTGTACAACCGAGTCATCGTAAGACCCTTGCCTGCTTTGGTAGCACTTGTATGTGCGTTGACCGTATCGGTCATGTCGTCCTCCTCATGGACTTGATGAGTCAAATTCAACCCCTTGGCTGATTTGACTCCTGTTTGATTTTTGAAACTTGTTTCTTGGGGATAGTTGTTAGGGAAGAAATTTATGTTGCTTGCATCTTTTGTCTCGGTGCGCTGGTTCTTAAGCCTTCTATTTCTAACTCGAAGTCAGCCACAGACTCAAAAGCGCGATAAACGCTTGCGAACCTGAGATAGGCAACTTCGTCTAAATCCCGAAGTGGGCCAAGGATTGCTAGGCCTACCTCGTTACTTGGAATTTCAGCGGATCCGGTTGCGCGAATACTTTCTTCCACCCGGGCCGCCAAAATTGCCAAATCGTCCTCATTAACAGGTCTACCTTGACAGGCCCTTCGTACACCGCTGACTACTTTTTCCCGACTGAACTGTTCAGCTACACCATTGCGTTTAACAATGATTAATGTTGCTGTTTCGCTAGTTGTGAAACGTTTTCCGCATTCCGGACATTCCCTCCTACGGCGAATGGACTGTCCTTCATCGCTGCTTCGTGAATCAATTACCCGGGAATCGTCATGACGGCAATACGGACAATGCACTTTCGACCTCCCGATTTTGCTAATTCACCTGCAGCTTGGTGCCAAATTGTCTACACAAAATGACCACAGTGGCAAAAAGCCTATGTTCTGTGTCATTTCCAGAATCTGGGACAAAAATGGGCTTTTATGTTCAACCCATACCTTGCTCACCACAATCTGTGCGCACTCACAAAGACTTAACCACTAGATGTAGTGACTCTATGCCTTGGCTTGGGAATGCACAAGCGTTTAGGTAAAAAAGGTATTTTCGGGCGTGTCGCAACTTAACTTGCCGGGACAATAAGTGACTGGCCATAGCTTAGGTCGCTGTTAGCCATGTTGTTCAACTGCTTAATAGTCCAGATAGTTGCTCTGGGATCAGCATCTGGGGCAACTTTGATAGCTACATCCCAAAGTGATTCTCCCTGTCTAATGGTCACATTTTGGGTCTCGGGTGCAGAATCACTAGCTACCGCTTTATGACTTCCCACCAAGGACAGGACAAGGACGATCGGCATAAGAGCAAAGGTTGCAACGACTCGACGACCTCGTGGAGTCAATTGAGAAAGCAGCGATGGCTCATCCATCCTTGTGGTCACCGGGCGAGGAACGCTCACGCGATTAACTGAATTAACTGCAGAAACATTCTGATTGACGGTATTCATTTCTTGACTCCCTAGTTCGGTTCTAGCCACTTTGTCTAGCTGTTTCAATTGATCCGTACTGTTCGAACAGATGTTCGATTAGAACGTATGTTCTATTTGTACACCACTAGTACGACACAATGCAACATTTATTCGAACAAATGTTTGATTTTCTCGAAAATTTGTTCTAATCTTGTGAATGTCGGTAAAAACCGATGAAGGCGTGTGTTTATAACAAGCAGCAGATGCCAAAAAGAATCGAGGAGAACGCAAAATGGCCGAAATAACAGCTTTACCAGATGGTCCAGAAGGATTAGATGGGCTTTCCACCCGCCAGCGGTTGATCCTGGAAATCATCTCCTCCACGACATCTGAACGTGGCTATCCACCGAGCGTGCGGGAACTCATGGAAGCTGTTGGCTTGACCAGCACAAGCAGTGTTTCCTATCAACTAGGAGAGTTGCAGAAGAAGGGCTTCATTAATCGCGATACAGCTCGGGCTCGCGCCCTAGAAGTTCGCACCCCAGATCTTCCAGATGTGCCAGAGCACTTAACTAACATCGACCTTTCCCCTGCTGCAACTTTCGTGCCACTAGTTGGACGTATTGCCGCTGGTGGCCCGATTCTTGCCGAGCAAAGCGTCGAGGATGTATTCCCATTGCCAAAGTCACTAGTTGGAGATGGTGAATTATTCATGCTTAAGGTCGTAGGTGATTCGATGATTGATGCCGCAATTTGCGATGGTGATTTTGTAGTAGTACGCCGACAGGCAACTTGTGAAAATGGTGACATCGTTGCTGCACTACTAGATGATGAAGCAACTGTTAAGACATTTAAGCGACGCGACGGACATGTCTGGCTAATGCCACATAACGGAGCCTACGAACCTATCCTTGGCGACCACGCCACAATCATGGGCAAAGTTGTTTCAGTTCTTCGCAAAATATAAGTTTCCTCTATCCAGATGAGCTAGCCATTTTTGGCTGGCTCATCTGTTTTTAGTCGCGCCTTAGCATCCAAATTAGCTAGCGACTCGCGGACAACTTTGGCATCAGTCGTCCACCAAAGTGGCGGTACAGATTTACGCAAAGATTGTCCGTATCCTTTGGTTGCCAATCTGCTATCAAGAACAGCTACCACACCTTGATCTTGTGTAGTTCGAATCAATCTGCCGACACCTTGGGCCAAGAGCAAAGCAGCTTTAGGCAAAGACACCGAACTGAAACCACTGCCACCACTGGCATCAACACGTGCGGAACGCGCGGCCAGCACCGGATCATCAGGTCTTGGAAAAGGGATTCGGTCAATCGTCACGAGCGTGCAAGTGTCACCTGGGACATCAATCCCTTGCCATAGGGATACTGTGCCCAACAGGCTTGCCTGAGGGGTTTGGCGAAATCGCTTAACCAATTCTGAAATCGAATCACCCCGAGATGCAACGATAAGAGGGCGATCTTCGCGTCCACGGAATCTAAGTTCCAAATATTCTTGCGCGCGCTCAACGCCGCGCCATGAGGAAAATAGCGAAAGAGTTCGACCCCCTGCTGCTTCAATCAAATCCCCGAGTTCATCAAGCATCTCTTCAGGCAGACCCGCAGATGTTGGCGGCGGTAGATGTGCTGCACAGTAAAGAATTCCCTGCTTTGCATAATCAAAAGGACTACCCACATCCAGACCGGTCCAGTCACCTGCTTGATTTACTCCAACACCTTTTGCCGTTGCGTCCATCGATCCGGATACTTGCAATGTGGCACTCGTTAGCACGACTGTGCGCTCGGTGAATAACGATTCAGCAAGAAACCTTGCAACCGATAGAGGTGCATGATGCAGAGTTGCATCTCTTGAAACATCTAACCAGCGCACCCCAAACTCGTCATCCACGATCAAAGTGGCGGCACTCTCAGCAATCTCAGTTAGATTTGCTTTTGACCTTTGCTTGGCCGCTGCCACATCTGGTTCATCTTGTGAGGATGTTGACACTTCACTCAGTGCAACTCGTGTTACGTCGCGAATGGCGGTTAAACAAGCAAGGAGCTCGCGTGGCAATTCAACAAACGTGCTTACCGTGCCTTGAACGGGTAATGCCTCCAGGATGACGGCTAGTGCATCTGAAACTTCCAACAATCTGTCGTGTGTCGCAGGCTCGATGTGTTTGCGAGCAAGTCCGGCCACTCGCTCAATCGACTTTGAATCCAAGGAACCAGCAAGAGCACTTGTTGTTCTGTCAACCAATTCATGCGCTTCATCAATGACTACTGCATCATGTTCTGGGACCAACGGAATGCCATCAATCAAATCGATGGCAAGTAACGCGTGGTTTGTCACAACAATGTCACTTGAGTGTGCCTTCTCTTTTGCTTTCTCTGCAAAACAATCCTGACCCCAAGCACATTTACCGGCGCCTACACATTCCCGACCACTGACTGATACCGAGCGCCATAATCTAAAGTCAAGATCATCAGCGTATTCATCACGATCGCCCGTATCAGTTCTCTTGACCCAATCTCTTAGCTTCTTTGCTTGCTTAGCCAGTTTCGATGTGGAAACTTCAAAAAGCGCCAAGTCATCATCATCTGATTCATTAGAGACGCGATGAAATTTGTCCAAACAAACAAAGTTAGATCGACCTTTAAGGACAGCGAACGAGACATCAGTGTTCAACTTTGGGGCAAGTGCTTGTATTGCAGCAGGTAAGTCATGTTCAGCAAGTTGACGTTGCAGGGCTAGCGTGGCTGTGGCCACTATTGTGCGATTAGTTCCATCCTGTTTAACGCCTTTGGCCGCTCGCAAGATTGCCGGGACCAAATAACCAAGAGACTTGCCAGTTCCGGTACCCGCTTGGACAAGAAGATGTTTTCCAGAACTCAATGCGCTTTCGACCGCGAGCGCCATCTGGATTTGTCCGTCTCGGGCGCTGCCGCCGATGTTCATCACCACAGATTCGAGAGCTTCAGTGGTTGAGAGCACATCTGCGGGCTCGCTAGGGGTCGTCTTGGAATCTTGCTTATTCAGCAGAATCTGCTTTTCACCCCAAGGATCTTCATCCGTGAATACGCTCACTAAAGGTCCGCCAGAATGTTTGCTAATGCGATGGGAACTTTAGCGATCAAAATTGTTCCCTCTTGAGTTTCCGTGCGTGAAAGAACTTGACCTTCTCGATACATCCGCGCAATTAATTCGCCGCGTTCATAAGGAACCATAACTTTCACGTCTACTTGAGGAAACGGTAACTGTTTTTCTAGAAGATTAACCAAATCATCGATTCCAAATCCTGTGGTGGCTGAAACCACAACCGAATTTGGTTCACGCAATTGCAAACGTTTGAGAACCAGAGGATCTGCAGCGTCTGCCTTGTTGATAACTATCAACTCAGGAATTCCTAGCGCATCAATCTCGCCAAACACTTGGCGAACGGCTGTAATCTGACCCTCGGGATCGGCATCTGATCCATCAACTACGTGAACGATGAGATCACTATCAGAAACTTCTTCAAGAGTAGAACGAAAGGCCTCCACTAGTTGGTGGGGTAAGTCTCTAACAAATCCAACAGTGTCCGAGATTGTGAACTCTCTACCGCTTGGCGTTCGGGCTTGCCTGGTCGTGGGATCAAGTGTTGCGAAAAGTGCGTTTTCAACTAGGACTCCAGCACTTGTTAGCTTGTTAAGCAGGCTAGATTTTCCGGCATTTGTGTATCCGGTAATGACAACTGCAGGAAGTTGACTGCGTTTGCGAGCTGCTCGCTGAGTTGCTCGAGCGACGCTCATTTGCTTGATCTCTCTTCGCAACTTAGCCATAGTCTTGCCAATTCTTTGGCGATCTGACTCTAGTTTGGTTTCACCTGGACCTCTTGTACCAATACCTCCAGATTGACGACTCAGGGCGTCGCCCCAGCCGCGTAACCGTGGCAACATGTATTGCATTTGAGCAAGGCTCACCTGTGCCTTACCCTCCCTGCTACGGGCGTGCTGGGCAAAAATATCAAGAATCAACCAAGTTCGATCGATTACTTTTACTTTGACCACTGCTTCCATTTTGCTCAACTGACTTGGTGATAGTTCACCGTTACAAACGACTGTGTCAGCGCCGGTGGATGCAACAATTTCGCGCAATTCTTGGAGTTTTCCTGAACCAATGTAAGTTGCTGGATCTGGACGATCTCTTCTTTGCACAAGTGCGTCTAAAACTTCTGAACCAGCGGTTTCTGCGAGCTGGGCAAGTTCTGCCATTGATCGTTGGACGCTCTCAAATGTGCCTTCAGCCCATACGCCAATTAGGACCACACGCTCAAGTCGCAACTGGCGATATTCGACTTCAGAGACATCCTGAAGTTCGGTGCCAAGACCCGCAACGCGGCGCAGACCTTGTCGTGCTTCTAAGTCGAGTTCGCCGTCGTTGGGCGCTGATCCCGACGAGAAAGTTGGTTCTATATTTGCCATTCATTTCCCTTGGCAAAGCCAGTGGCTACGACTGAGGCAGGTCCTCGTAAAGTCAAGATCCCATCGAGCGCTGAGTCAATAAAGAGTGTTCCGCCGAGGACATCGACCTGAATGGTCCAAGGAGTCTTTAAATCGTTGTCATGTGCCCAAACCGATGCCGCCGCACATGCTCCCGAGCCACATGACAGAGTCTCACCGACTCCTCTTTCAAAAGTTCTCATGGCTATGTGTGTATCGCCTATTGGCTCAATAAATTCGACATTCACACCTTGTGGGAAGGCGGTGCTAGGTGAAACTTTTGGAGCCTGCAGGAGGGTGCCGACACTGCTGATGTCCACGGTGTTAACAACACAATGTGGGTTGGGCATAAAGACGCCCTTGCCGGCCCACAAGCCACCTTCGGTCTGAACTTGAATCTCGGTTATATCGTGACTTTGCGGTTTACCCATCTGCACTGAGATGTTTTCGAAATTTACGTCATCTGGGCTTACTGCAACTCGAATAGTCCCCGCACGCGTACCGATAGTGAATGTGCCTCTTTCTTCATAACCCAACTCGACCAGAACGCGCGCGAACACTCGTAGACCATTACCGCAAGTTTCGGCAATCGTGCCATCTGCATTGCGATAGTCCATGAAAAAGTGTGCATCACTCACGCCAAAGTCGCTTGCTTTAGCAATACGCAGGAGACCATCGGCGCCGATACCAGTCTGGCGATGACACAGAAAAATGGTGTCTCGTTCGGACAGCTCGATACTTTGAGTAACGGAATCTACAACTACGAAATCATTACCTGTGGCATGCGCCTTAATAAAGGGCAAAGTCGGCTTAAAAGATGCATTTGTCATGTTCTTACAATTGTAAACGGTGTTTGTACTATGCACCTGCAGTTGTGGATTGTGTTTGATTATGTGCCCTCTGGGAGAGCTAGAACCTGGTCAACACTGACATCATTGGCGTTCATCCACGAAATCCGGTTATCGCGCCTAAACCAAGATTCCTGCCTACGCGAGTACCGACGAGTTGCAATCATTATGCGCTCGCTCAATTCGTCCTGCTCAAACTCTCCGTCAATCATTTCCAGCACCTGCGCGTATCCAAGTGCTTTTTGGGCGGTTACTCCTTGGCGAAGCCCTTTAAGTATCAGGCTCTGGACTTCAGCGATTAAACCGTGTTCGAGCATGAGTTGAACTCTTCGATTGATGCGTTCATAATTCTCTTCACGATCACGAGTAAGACCGACCCGAACACTTGGCACAATTTGTGGCAGCGAATCTAAAGTTGTTATTGGTGGCTGACCAGTGATTTCAATAACCTCTAGCGCACGCAAAACACGTCGAGTGTTGTTGGGCTCTAGAAATTGCGCGGCATGTGGGGCAAGAGCCGATAGTTTTGCAAACATTGCCGGTGTTCCTAGTTGCATCTCCTCGGTTTCCAACCTGCCTCGAATTATTGGATCGCTCGGCGGAAAGTTCATGTCTTCAAGCACAGCTTTTATGAAAAGTCCGGTTCCACCCACCATGACCACTCGCTTACCCCGAGCATGTATGTCAGCTATCAAGGCCCTCGTTTGACTCTGATAGTCACTTACATTGGCCGATTCAGTGACATCTAGAACATCTAGCATGTGGTGCACGATTCCGGCGCGCTCATTTAGTGGAATTTTTGCCGTACCGATGTCCATACCTCGATACAATTGCATCGAATCAGCATTTATTATTTCCGCATCTAGCTTTTGCGCGATTTCCAATGAAAGTTGTGTCTTACCCACCGCGGTGGATCCAAGAACGACAATTACGGGTTGGGAGGTCATTTACCTATGGTTGGAATACCGAGCATTACCCCTGGCGTTACCGGTCGTTGACCTTGTTCAAATGCATCGCCCGCTCTTGTGTGGCGGACGATGTGCAATTTGTCAGCGATCAAATGATATGGGGCTGCTTGTGTGATTGTGGCGGTAAGGACATCTCCTGGGCGGATGTTTTGATCCTGCCCACCCTCACCCGTTCGCGATACGTGAACTAGACGATTATCTTTTGCGCGCCCGGAGGCCCTACCAGTGTTATCATCTTTGCGACCTTCACCTGTAGCAACTAGTACCTCAACTTGGGAACCCACTAGAGCCAAATTTTCCTGCCAGGCAATGTCATTTGCTAATGCCACAAGTCGCTCATAACGCTCTTGCACGATTTCGGGGTCAACCTGGTCTGGCATGGTTGCCGCTGGAGTTCCTGGTCGCTTTGAATACTGGAATGTGAATGCACCAGAGAATCTGCTTTGACGAACAACTTCCAGAGTCTGTTGGAAATCTTCCTCTGTTTCGCCTGGGAAACCAACGATTATGTCAGTAGTAATTGCCACTCCTGGAATCGCAAGACGGGCTCGTTCGATGATTCCCAAATATTTATCGCTGCGATACGAACGCCTCATCAATTGCAAAATACGATCACTACCAGACTGCAGCGGCATGTGTAGGTGAGGCATTACATTCGCGGTTTGCGCCATTGCCTCAATTACATTGTCCGTGAAATCTCGTGGATGAGGGCTGGTGAATCTGACCCGTTCAAGCCCTTCGATCTTCCCGCAAGTGCGAAGCAAATCCGCAAAAGCCGTGCGATCGCCAAACTCGATTCCATAGGCGTTTACATTCTGACCAAGCAGGGTAATCTCAAGCACACCCTGATCAACTAGAACTTGGATCTCATTGAGAATGTCTGCTGGACGGCGATCCTTTTCACGGCCTCGTAAAGCAGGAACGATACAAAATGTGCACGTGTTGTTACATCCAACGCTTACCGAAACCCAAGCAGCATGTGCGGCATCTCTGCGGGCAGGCAATGTAGACGGAAACACATCTAACGCTTCGAGAATCTCAATCTGTGATTCCCTTTCAATTCGCGCACGTTCAAGGAGTACTGGCAAGGCATTTAGGTTGTGTGTGCCGAAAACTACGTCAACATAGGGTGCTCGACTGATTATCTCGCCGCGATCCTTTTGCGCCAAACAACCACCGACGGCTATTTGCATCCGAGGATTCTTTGCCTTAAGCGGGACGAGCTGGCTTAACACGCCATAGAGTTTGTTGTCTGCATTTTCGCGAACTGCGCAAGTATTGAAGACGATGACATCTGGATCATTTCCAGGCGATGCGGCAACATATCCTGCCTCTTCAAGAAGACCAGCAAATCGTTCTGAGTCGTGAACGTTCATTTGGCAGCCCATAGTGCGCACCTCGTAGGTGGTTGGGACGGCTTCTACAGACACGCTCTAAGTCTAGGCAGTAAAGTGCAGGCACAGAACAGCGCGCTAACCCAGGTAGTACTCTCCCCTAGTTAGGTCTTGGGTATCTAACTCAAGATTTTTTAGCACTTTATAAGCGACAGCGTGTGGGTATCCCTTTCTGGCAAGCAGACCTACTACTCGGCGCAGGACTACCTCTTTGGATAGGCCACTCATAGACCTCAATTTTTTTGCAGCGAGATCCATTGCCATTTGATACTCATCATCAGGGGTCAAATCAGCCAATGAGATTTCGATGAACTCATCACAAACCCCTTTTTGTCTTAGTTCCCTGACGAGAAGAGTTTTAGAGATACGTTTTGAAGCGCAACGACTGCGTACCAGTAGATGTGCGAATGCGAGGTCATCAATCAGACCAACCTCGGTAAATCGATCAAGGGCTACCTGTGCTGCATCTTGTGGAATACCCTTTTTTTCTAAAACCTGGGCCAATTGAAAGCG
>VFKC01000005.1 GCA_009885745.1 Actinomycetota bacterium | reverse complement strand
CTGGTGGATAGCGGCCGAATGCCCTGCGGCGACACAAGCTTGGTATAATTCTGAGATTAATGATGAACAAGGTCCAACCGCGACGGATCTTTATAACGCTTATTATGTGGATTGTGCTGCACAAGCTGAAGAAGGACCCAACGCCGTTGACTGAGAAGTGGAGAGCGGACGTTTCCCTTGTTGAGTGCTTTAACAATCCTGACGAAAATCCACGCCATTCCTACGAATTTCGGTACTGTTGAGCACGTCCAGACTTCTACTGAAACCGATGACATTGTTAGAAGGATGCACAGCGCTCAATTCTCACAGGTCCTAGAGCTGTCCCCTTTTGTTGGGCGTGCGCGTGGCTTTTAGTCGTGTTACCTTAAAGCGTGCAGAAAATTGCTTATGTTTTAACTGCGGTGGCCCTTCTTTCTGGTTGCGCTGAATCCAATAAGACCGTCGACACACCTAGCAGCCACATGAGCTCAATGCCGAGCGTTAACGCCTCTGCTAACACTGAAGACATCATGTTTACCCAAATGATGATCCCTCATCACTCTCAAGCCGTTGAGATGTCTGGATTTGCCAAAACGAATACCACTAACACTGAAGTATTGGCCCTAGCTGCCAAGATTTCTGCCGCCCAACAGCCCGAAATTGATCTGATGAGTAGTTGGTTGCACGAATGGGGCATTCACGACATGCCTGGCATGCATTCGGGTGACGATGGCATGCTGAGCAAATCACAGATTTCAGCATTGAAAGCTGCCTCCGGCAAAGAGTTCGACACTTTGTACTTAACTGGAATGCTTGCGCATCATCAGGGCGCAGTCGCTATGGCTAAAGATGCTTTGGCAGGTGGGGAAAATCCTGATGTTAAGACACTCGCGAGAAACATTATCAAGTCCCAGGCTGCTGAAATAGAGCAGATTCAGGCGATTTTAAAGCAACTTGACTAAGGCCACGCTGGCTAAAAAATGGCGCTACTTGGTCTGAAAAATGCAGAATGAAAGTAACTTAACTAATCTAATCACATGCAGAGAATCACAAAAGTCACCTTCAGCCTTGTCATACTGGCACTTACGTTGGCAGGTTGCTCTAAATCTGACCCGGTAGCAAGTCTCTCTGGACTAACACACGTTCATAGCGTTGCAACTGACGGAAAAAATATTTACGTGGCTAGCCATCATGGTCTTTATGTTTTGAAAGAGAAAGAGTGGAAACTCCAAGGAGAAGATTTTGACGTTATGGGTCTGGCAATTACCGGCACGGACTTCTACGCCAGTGGGCACCCCGGGCCAACACAGGATTTACCAGATCCAGTTGGGGTACTAATTTCAAAAAATCAAGGACGAACTTGGAAGCCGGTGAGCCTAACCGGCGAAGTTGATTTTCATCTTTTAGAAGTTAGCGGCGCGAATTTTATCGGCGTCGCGGCCAATTATGGTTCGATTCTAAAGTCTCCAGATGGTGCAAAAGATTGGGAGACAGTTCAAGTACCTGAATTCAGTGACCTTACCTTAAACCCTGATTCGCCAAATGAACTTCTACTCAGCGGAGAGAGCGGCTTATCCATATCAAAGGACTTTGCCCGATCCTTTTCTGCTGTCAACTCTTTAGAAAATGTTTCGAAAGTCGAGTGGCACAGCGATTATCTTTATGCATCGACGGACAACGCGTTTTTCAGGACTAAATCGCCTCAGGATAAATTCCAAGAGACTCAATACAAATTTCAATCAATTTCAGACATAGCCTCTTCGAAAAACATTGTCGTGGTTTTAGACGAACTAGGAGTCCACGTTTCTTATGACTTCGGGAGCAGTTTCTCACTGGTTTCCAAAAACAATTAAACCGTAGGTCAATCTAGTCATAAGCCTGCAAAAAAATGACAATGTCAAAAGGTTGTTCGGTTATTTGCTTTCTTGGGCCAACTGATGAACAAAGGTCTCGGACTCTTTAATTTGGTTTGCTACCAAAGTCCAAGCACGGCGGCAACGACCAATGTAAACACAGCTACGTCAAGTGCGACAATAACCAGTTTGGTCATGGACAAGTAATTCGCAGAATCCTTGATTACAGTTCCAGTGGCACTTAAATCCGAAACTTTAGCTAAATCTTTGACAAGTGCTTCTGCCTCACGGATTGCTGCATACTGAGAAATCGTTGCAAGAAGTCCCGTGGCAGCAACTACACCAATTACCAAGTAATTAATTGCGGATGTGGCATCAGTTAATTTGCCAAACGCTAACGCGATAACAACTACGCCAAGCATCAACGTGGGGGCCATCTGAGCGCTAACAATTTGGCTGCGCTTCTGGTTCCACAGCTTGATAAGTTCTAATTCATTCATGTTGTTGACCCTTTAGACCTAGAGGAGACCAACTTCTCCTGCCCTAATCATAGTTGGCAGCAGAATTATCGCTCATTAATCGGGTGTCCAACTTTACCCGTGTCGTGGATGTGCCCGAGAAAATGTGAAGCCACATTTCCCACGATGTTACTGGAGAATTTGTTCTCGCTTGGTCACGAGCATTTCAACCAGTTACTAAAAGAATCCGCGTGTAACGGATTCGATCCCCACCCACCACTAATAATTAGTCCACTAAACCTTCAGCAGTCCCACACATCCCCGAAGAAACTAGATGTCGGATTGATGCTACCCACGCCTTGCAGAAATCTTTATTGCTAGAAATCGACTAATGTGAATTGGGAGTGCCCTTAGGAGAAGTGAGTACACATGTCTAATGATTCAATGGCGAAACTGGTTATCAGATTCGATAATTTTGTAATCACTTTTTTTGGAAAAATAGGGTTACCTTTTCTCAGAATTTCTATTGGAATTGTGTTTGTCTGGTTCGGTGCGCTCAAGACTGTCGGCCAGCTGTCACCTGCTTATGATCTGGTAGCGGCAACGGTTTACTGGCTCACTCCAGAAATTATCGTTCCGTTACTGGGTTGGTGGGAGGTTGCAATTGGAGTTTGTTTCCTAATCCCAGCCCTGACGCGAATAGGCCTGCTGCTTTTAGCTCTGCAGATGCCCGGGACTTTTCTGCCTTTGATTCTGCTACCAGAGGCCTGTTTTACCGTTTTCCCCTTTGGTCTAACACTTGAGGGACAGTACATTGTGAAAAATCTTGTGATTATCGGTGCTGCATTGGTAAT
>VFKC01000020.1 GCA_009885745.1 Actinomycetota bacterium | reverse complement strand
ATTGAATCAGCACACTTTGATCCAGTTGTTGTTGCACGGATGAGCCGTCGCCACAAATTATCATCTGAATCTTCACGTCGTTTTGAGCGTGGCGTAGATCGCATGCTGGCACCTATTGCGGCTGCGCGCGTGGCCGAGTTGCTCATTTCTTTCGGTGGCGCAAAGTTTGCCGGTTCTGCGGGAGTAGAAACAGCACCGAGCAAAACAGTCATTGAGTTTGATCCGGCCCTACCTAGCCGCATCGCTGGACACACCTACTCGCACGACTTGGTTAAGCAGACTCTTGTTGCAGTTGGTTGTTCGGTGAATGAATCTACTGGCGCATGGAATGTGACTCCACCAACATGGCGCCCAGACCTCGTTGTGCCAATCGATCTTGTCGAAGAAGTAGTTCGAATCGATGGTTTCGATAATGTGCCAACTCGATTGCCTGTTGCACCAATTGGGCGCGGCCTGACCCAGAAACAACGCCTACAGCGTCGAACTGGATTGCATCTTGCCGGTCGGGGACTCGTCGAGGTTCGCAACTACCCATTCGTTGGCCTAAGTGAACTTGATGCCCTTGAACTTGCCAAAGATGATGTGCGTCGCAATGCCTTGCGTCTAGCAAATGCACTTTCAGACGAGCAACCATTAATGCGCACCACACTATTGCCAGGCCTGCTGACTGCATTGGGCCGAAACATTTCTCGCGGTTTCACCGATGCTGCGCTCTATGAAATTGCAAGTGTGAGCTTTTTGCGCGTTGGCCAATCGGCAAATGGTGGAACTAATCCACCTCGTCCGGATGTGAACGCGCGTCCTGATGACGTGTTACTTTCTCAGCTCGAAGCACTTCTGCCAGATCAGCCAATTCATTTTGCGGCTGTGCTAACTGGTGCCACTAGCCCAGCAGGGTGGTGGGGTAGCGCAGATAGTTACACGTGGCGCGATGCCATCTCGGTGGTGCTGAACTTAGGTCTTGAACTTGGCGTCGTAATTGAGGTCGAGGCTGGCGTACTTGCTCCATGGCATCCAGGTCGTTGTGCATCGTTGAGTGTCGACGGTGTAGTCATTGGCCATGCTGGTGAATTATCGCCGCGCGTTCTAGAAAATCTTGGCCTACCCAAGCGAGCTGTGGCGCTGGAAATAAACCTTGACATCGTTCTTGCTGGCGCCCAAGCAGTCGCCTCGGCGCCAACGGTGAATACTTTCCCGGTTGCAAAAGAAGATATT
>VFKC01000081.1 GCA_009885745.1 Actinomycetota bacterium | reverse complement strand
CAGCACGCAGTTCGTAACTAAATGTGTACGAAGTGTTTCCAATATGCTCAACGCCAACAAGCATCTCGATGGGCTCAAGTTGGTAAGTCAGCGGCGTCAGATAATCAACTTCATTGCGGGCAACTAGTTGACCATGACCTTCGATTGTCGGTTCAAATCCAACTCCTGCTAGCAATTCAACACGAGCCTGTTCCATGTACCGAACATAAACTGCATTGTTCACATGCCCATACAGATCCATATCTGCCCAACGCAGATGAATCGGAATTGAAACGGGCGCCATTACTAGCCTCGCGTTAGTTTGCGGTAAGTCGCACGATGTGGGCGGGCGGCTTCGGGTCCAAGTCGAGCAATCTTGTTCTTTTCGTATGACTCAAAATTGCCTTCGAACCAGAACCACTGCGAGTCACCTTCGTACGCCAAGATGTGCGTGGCGATGCGATCAAGGAACCAGCGATCATGGGAAGTGATTACCGCACAACCTGGGAATTCCAGCAGTGCATTTTCTAGGCTTCCTAAAGTTTCAACATCAAGGTCATTTGTCGGCTCATCTAGGAGCAAAACATTTCCACCCTGCTTGAGTGTTAGCGCAAGGTTGAGGCGGTTTCGCTCTCCACCGGAAAGCACGCCGGATGGTTTTTGCTGATCTGGACCTTTGAATCCAAAGGCACCAACATACGCGCGTGACGGCATTTCAACATTGCCAACTTTGATCCAATCAAGGCCATCAGAAACAACTTCCCAAACGTTTTTGCTTGGGTCGAGTCCTGAGCGGCTCTGGTCAACGTAAGAAAGTTTGACCGTGTCACCAACGCGTAGCTTGCCGTCATCTGGGCTGGTCTCTGCATCGCTTTGGCTTTCTGCCATCGCCACAATCATGCGGAAAAGCGTGGTTTTACCAACACCGTTGGGACCGATGACTCCAACAATTCCGTTGCGAGGAAGGGTGAATGACAGATCGTCCATCAGGATTCGATCGCCGAATCCCTTTGTTAGATGATCTGCTTCGATCACGATGCTACCTAGACGTGGGCCTGGTGGAATCTGGATTTCTTCAAAGTCCATCTTGCGAGTCTTTTCGGCTTCGATTGCCATTTCTTCGTAGCGATCTAGACGAGCGCGGCTCTTGGTTTGACGAGCCTTGGCGTTGGATCGAACCCATTCGAGTTCTTCAGAAAGGCGACGAGAAAGTTTGGCATCTTTGGCGCCTTCAACTTTTAGACGCGCCTGCTTCTTTTCCAAATAAGTTGAGTAGTTGCCTTCGTATGGATACGCGCGACCTCGGTCAAGCTCCAAAATCCATTCAGCAACATTGTCGAGGAAGTACCTATCGTGCGTGATTGCCACAACAGTTCCTGGGTATTTCTCAAGATGCTGTTCTAGCCAGTTAACACTCTCGGCATCAAGGTGGTTCGTAGGTTCATCGAGCAAAAGTAGGTCTGGCTGTTGTAAGAGCAACTTGCAAAGTGCGACGCGGCGACGCTCTCCACCCGAAAGTACGCTCACATCAGCATCACCGGCAGGACATCTAAGTGCATCCATCGCCTGCTCGAGTTGGCTATCGACATCCCAGGCGTTCTTGTGATCAATTTGTTCTTGCAGTGATCCCATTTCGGCCATCAAGGCATCAAAGTCTGCTTCTGGATCTCCCATGAGCATGGAGACTTCATTAAACCGAGCAACCATGGCGAGGGTTTCGGCTACGCCTTCTTGGACATTTTCTAAAACTGTCTTGGATTCATTGAGCTCGGGCTCTTGAGCCAACATGCCTACTGTGTAACCCGCGCTAAGCATGGCATCACCGTTAGAAAGTTTGTCTGTGCCAGCCATAATCTTTAAAAGGCTCGACTTACCAGCGCCATTGGGACCAACCACACCAATCTTTGCTCCGGGCAAAAATGACAATGTGACGTCGTCAAGGATTACCTTGTCGCCATGTGCTTTGCGTGCTTTGGAAAGGGTGTAAATAAACTCAGCCATAATCCCTAGTCTACCGAGAAATGCGTTAAACCCTTTGCGCCCTAGGCAGCGGCTGGAGGCATCTGCAAACCTTCAACAGGGCGACGGCTTCGTTCAAACTGCGCCGTTCCCCGAGACAAGTCATGTCCGATTACCTCTGCAGTGATGTCCAAGGTACTTCCTGACTTACCGTCTCGTTCCCACTCCCGCATGGTCAAGCGGCCTGAAACAAAGATGGGGTCACCTTTACGAAGTGAGGCAAACACATTTTCTGCGACATGGCGCCAACACACAACTGAGAACCAAGTGACGTCGCCGTCTATCCAGCGTTGGGTGTTTTTATCGAACTTTCTCTCGGTGGCAGCCATCCGAAAACTGGCTACGGGTAAACCTTCGCCCGTTGTTGTGAAGCGAATGTCTGTAGCCACATTGCCAGTAACCATTGTCATTGCAGAATTCATAAGTCCCCCATGTTGTTGATGT
>VFKC01000125.1 GCA_009885745.1 Actinomycetota bacterium | reverse complement strand
GCCCTAGTTATGTCTGTGAAGAATATTTCAAAGTCAGCATGTACCCGAGACTTAGGAAGTGGTGCCAATGAAGTGACTATCACTTCGGGTCCAGCACTTGTTTGGTCAACTGATCATTGCAATCCAAGCACGTCATCTGATTTACAAACTATTCAACCTAGTCAGAAATGGTCAGTAAATTTGATCTGGGATGGCAACCTGTCTGCCAAGAAATGTCAAAACCTTGGTAAAGCGACGGCCGGAGCATATTGGGCACATGCTCAAAACGGTGATGTAGAAAATTCAGCAGTCCGATTTGTAATTAACTAGTGCTTAGCCTTTACAAGTAACGAGACTGCAAACCTGATTCGGCTAGTCGCGCTAGCTTTTCTTTAATCGCTCGGGCGCGGGATTCACCAACACCCTCAACATCTCTAAGTTCATCAATGTCTGCGGCCAAGAGACGTTGAAGTCCGCCAAAGTGTGAAATCAGATTCTCAATCACAGTTTCTGGTAAGCGTGGAACCTTAGAGAGAATTCGATAACCACGGGCCTGCACGCTGGTATCAAGTGCCTCAATGTCGCTAGGTAGTCCAAGTGCACCCGTGACGCTCGTTAGGTCAATCAGAGTACTTGAATCAAGTGCTGCCAGTGCTGCCAAAACAGGTTCGATTGGTTTAACTTTGCGACCAGTCATCGGAACGTAATCGCGCACAACGTGTTGGAAGTCTTCAGTTCGCCCAGCAATGAGCTCTTCGAGTTGCAGACTGAGCAAACGCCCATCAGTGCCTAATTCCACTACGTAGTCGTAAATTTCACTAGCAATGCGACGAACCATCTCATGACGCTGAAGGGCAGAGGCTACATCTCTGACTGTGACAAGGTCTTCGATCTCCAAGGCCGAAACTTCACCCTCAACTTCATTGAGTCGAGTCTTGTAACGCTCAAGAGTTGCTAGTGCTTGATTGGCTTTAGACAAAATTGTTGAAGGGTCTTCCAAAACATAGCGACGGCCATCCAAGTACAGCGCAATGATGTTCATCGACTTACTAACGCTTACAACTGTCATTCCAGTTTGACGGGAAACGCGATCGGCTGTGCGGTGACGGGTGCCTTGTTCATCTGTTGGAATGCTCGGATCCGGTAACAACTGCACAGCAGCAGCATAAATCTTGGTCGCGTCGCGATCACATAAGACCGCGCCATCCATCTTGGCGAGTTCACGAAGTCGTGTTGCGGTGAAATCGATATTTACTTCAAATCCGCCGCTGCTGATGGTGCCTAGCGTTTTATCTTGGCCGAGTACTAAGAGCGCCCCGGTACTTCCGCGCAAGATTCGTTCTAGCCCGTCGCGTAGTGCTGTTCCGGGTGCGACTTGCGCAAGCACAGAGCGCAATAACGCATCTGGGTCTGGAATATCCTTAGTTGCCAAGGTCATACTTTCTTCGTTGAGGTCTAATCAGAGTCTATGCCAGAGTGTGACTCGACAAACTGCAAATGTGCTTGAGCAAAATCACCAGTCGCGCAATCTATGTCTTTAGAGGCGAGCCAAAGCCTGCGCTAAGGATGAAACTTCAATGAGTTTGATCCCGGTAACTCCAGCCGGTGCTTTAGTGCCTCGAGGAACTAACGCGGTAGTGAATCCAAGGCGGGCTGCCTCGCTGATGCGCTGATTCATCCCAGGAACTGGGCGCACATCGCCACTTAAAGCAACTTCCCCAATGGCTACAAGGTCAATAGGCAATGGGGTTTCACGGGCTGCCGAGCAAATGGCTAGGCACATTCCCAGGTCAGCGCCAGGATCAGTAACTTTGGCGCCGGCAACCGTAGCGACATAGACATCTTTATCCCAAAGTTTGAGTCGAGCGGCTCGCTCAGTTACTGCGATGAGCATGGCGGTGCGAGTGTTATCAAATCCAGTTGTTCTGCGCATCGGGTTATTGCCTGGGCTAGTGGTGGTGAGTGCCTGTACTTCGACGAGGAGCGCTCGGCGTCCCTCAAGAGTAATGGTGATACAGGTTCCCGGAATAGCCTCATCGCGTTGCGAACGAAATAGTTGGGAAGGATCAGTGACTTGTCGAAGGCCGTTTTCAGCTTGTTCAAAACATGCCACTTCATCGGCTGGCCCGTAGCGATTTTTATTCGCCCGCAGCAAACGAAGCGGAGTCCCGCGGTCACCTTCAAAGGTGAGCACTGTGTCAACGAGGTGCTCTAATGAGCGTGGACCAGCAACTGAGTTCTCCCGAGTTGATTGACCGATGAGCAAAAGTGGCATCCGACGACCTTTTGCCGCTCGAGTTAATACTTGAGTGACTTCGTGCACTTGAGCCACCCCACCAGCGCGTCCTTCAAGTTCGGAAGAGGCTATGGTTTGGACACTGTCAACAATCAATAAATCAGGATCAACGTCTTCAACATGGCCAAGCAATACGGCTAAATCCGTTTCGTCAGCAATCAATAAGGTGGGGGCATTGGCGCCGATGCGTCTGGCTCGGATTCCAATTTGTTCAGCGGACTCTTCACCAGAAATATATAAAACTTTTCTTGGTTTGCCAGTTGCCCGAGCAAACTTATCTGCGGCTTCAAGTAACAATGTTGACTTTCCGACGCCAGGTTCACCAGCAAGTAGAACACACTGTCCAGCAACTAAACCGCCACCTAAAACGCGGTCTAATTCCTCAAGGCCGGTAGTGGTTCGTTCTACTTCACCAAGCGGAATGTCATTAACCGAACGTGCCGGTTGCCCAGGCGCAACTCCAGTTGAGGTTGTGCGTAGTCCTGCGCGATTAGCCGTAACGCCAGATTCAACAACTGAACTCCAGGCTTGGCATTCAGGACAGCGGCCAACCCATTTTGGTCCAGCCCAACCGCACTCGGTGCACTTATAACTCGCGCGAACTGCTTTGGCCATGACCTTAGATTACGCGGGTCCTAAGACAATCGCGATTAGGTTGTGGACTATTTAGGATCAGCAGGGTGAATGGCAAATGATTTAAGAATCTTGCGATCACCAGTTGAACGGGCAGCCTGCAAAGTAAGTTCTCGTGCTTCACAGAATTCGGCCAAAATCTTGTAGGCAGCTGCTCCCATTAGTTCAACTAATTCGGGTTTGTAGGAAACATAGACAGGCTTTGAAGCAACGTGCGCCTCGGTTGCAGTTGTGCAGTACCAATCAAGGTCCAGGCCGCCAGCACCCCAACCGCGTCGGTTATATTCACCAATGTTGATGATTGTGATTTCTACATCATCTGGTCGAGTGATATTTTCATAAGTGCGACGAATAGGTAATTCCCAGCAAACTTGTGGCTTTGTTACTAGCGGATTGACCCCTAGTTCACCTGCCAAAATGTGTAAGGCGCAGCCATCTCCACCAGCAAATCCATCGCGATTGTGAAACACACAAGCTCCGTTGAATGCTCGGGTTTTCTTTTCACCGTCGGCATCTTTTTCGAACATGCCGTTGGCGTGCCCTTCATCATGGTTTTGCCAGTTCTGTGGGGTGAGCATGTCAGCGTATTTTTTTGTATTCTTCTGGTCTTCTTTATCGCTGAAGTGTGCACCGAAAGTACAACAACCAACGTCACCATTATTTTTGTCGATGCCCTTGCAGCCGTTACCCCAAATACACATCCAACGACTAGTAAGCCAAGTGAGATCGCAACGATACATATTTGTTGCATCATCGGGATCAACAAACTCAATCCAATGACGGGGGAAATCTAACTTCTTCTCAACCACACCTTGAGCCTAATGTGTAATTTCCCCGAGTGTGAACGAGTCACTAACAAACTTGTACGCGGTAGTGTCGTTAGCAAGAGATTTTCTGACAGGAGTCCAAAGTGAGTATCACAATTATTGGTGCCGGTGTGATGGGCGAAACAATTCTGTCTGGACTTTTGCGATCTGGAATTTCGCCCAATGAAATTGTTATCGCGGAACGCAGTGCGCAGCGAGCAGCGCAATTAACCAGTCAATACGGAGTTGAATGTCGTGATGTTGCTCCTTCAGTTTCAGGTGCATCCGAAGTGCTGCTTGTGGTAAAACCAGCCGATGTGGCTGGAGTACTGGCTGAAATATCGGATGAAATTTCCCCAGATTCATTGATAATTTCGCTAGCGGCTGGAATCACAACTTCGCTCATGGAACAGCACTTGCCTGCGGGAACTGCCGTTGCCAGAGTTATGCCAAACACTCCGGCTCTACTCGAACAAGGAATGTCGGTAATTAGCCCAGGATCAAGTTGCACATCAGAACATCTGGCCCAAGCCGAACGTCTCTTAGGCACTGTTGGTCGAGTCCTGGTGGTGCCAGAATCTGATCAGGATGCAGTGACAGCAATTTCAGGATCAGGCCCTGCTTACATTTTTTACATCGCTGAAGCCATGATTGCTGCTGGAGAATCTTTAGGAATAAGTCATGAGGTAAGTGTTGAACTGGTTACGCAGACAATCTTCGGGGCAGCCACCATGTTGCGTGAGACCCAGGACTCGCCAGAAATCTTACGGCAAAGAGTCTCATCACCGGGTGGAACAACTGTTGCAGCGATTGACACCCTAGACGCCCAAGGCGTGCGCGAAGCATTTGAAAAGGCGATGCATGCCGCTCGTAATCGGTCCAAAGAACTTGGTACCCAGTAACTTCGAATTTGTCTCCTTTTGCTTTGGAACCTATCCGCATTTCACTAATTTGGGCAAAGGGCTTTCGCTAACCGCAATCGCCCGCTATTGTTAGGAACTCACGCGAGTGCATGTCTAGGCCGGAGGGGAAGCCGGAGCTGGGCAGCACAGAATTATTGAGGTGATAATGCCTGCCTCCCTTAACAACCCAATCAGTGAAATCCATTTCCTGACCATTGCTGAGGTTGCTGCCATTATTCGCGTATCTCGCATGACTGTTTATCGCCTAGTTCATAACGGCGAATTGCCTGCTATCCGTGTTGGACGATCATTTAGAATTCCGCAACAAGCCGTTAATGAGTACCTACAAGAAGCATTCATTGCAGTTAGCTAACACCTGATGACTGCCCTGCTGTTTAAGTAATTGCTGGTTATTGCGTAGACTCACTCAAGTACTAGTTCAACAAATGCAAAGGTGGTCCAGATGGGCTCCGTTATTAAAAAGCGTCGCAAGCGGATGGCAAAGAAAAAGCACCGCAAGATGCTGAAGAAGACGCGTTTCCAGCGTCGTAGTAAGGGCTAATTAATTTTCAGGCGCGGGGCGTCGGGTGGCAGCAAGTGCTAACCCGGCACCCGCGCCTATTAATGCCAGCGCTGTTGCGCCTACTGGCAACGCATACCGCTTAACTAAATGATCGCGCCTGAAGTCAGCGATGGGCCAGGCATGCTGCTCGGCATATTGACGCAAGCCGTTATCAGGATTTACTGCTGTTGGGTTTCCAACTGCAGTTAACAGCGGGATGTCATTACTGGAATCCGAATAGGCAAAGCTAGCGGCCAAATCAAATCCATGTTCAGCGGCAAGTTCGTGAACGGCTTGCGCCTTTTGTGGCCCGTGCATCGGCGCGCTTTTGAGTTTGCCAGTGTAGATACCGTCGACCACTTCGCTTTGTGTGGCTACAGCACCCGTCAAGCCGAGTTTGATTGCAATGACGTTAGCCAGTTCGATCGGGGCAGCGGAGACTAGCCAAACTTGATGACCTGAAGCACGATGAGAATGGGCAAGTTGCACTGTGCCAGGCCAAACTTTATCGGCCATGATTTCGTCGTAGATTTCTTCACAAAGTGACTTGATTTCTGGAATCGTGCGACCTGCAACAAACGACAGAGCATTCTCGGTGATTCGGGCCATGTCAGTAACATTTTCAGAACCCGACATTAAGAATCGCCCCTGAGCGATTGCGTAGTTCGCTAAGTCAGAAGCAGTAAGAATTTTTCTTTCAAAAAGACCGCGTGCCAAGTGAAAAATACTGGCACCTCGCATGATGGTGTTATCAATATCAAAAAATGCAGCAATTGATCCAGCGGGGATTGCATCCTCAAATTCATGTTTGCTCATGTAACAAGAGTAATGCGTGAGTGTGACGCATTGATTTGATGACAGAATGAAAGCATGCAGGATTTCACGCAACGCGTCGTACTAGTGGGCAAACCTGACTGCCATCTTTGTGACGATGCAGAGTCGATAATTGCCAAAGTTTGCCAAGAGTTAAGCGTCAGTTGGGTCAGGGTCTCCATACTTGATGACCCAAACTTGGCGGATCAGTATTTTGAAGCGATCCCGGTGACCCTAATTGATGGCAAAGTGCACGATCAGTACCGAGTTCAGGAGAAAAGGCTGCGAAAAGCACTATCGCCAGAAGACCTTTAAAAAACCCTGTGAAAAGTGGTTATACCAGCACCCCAGAGCACAGATGCAAGCACCCCATGCCCCTAGCATGAAGCCCTCTTAAAAGCCAATTTTACCTATTTGGAAAATCAGCCTAATCTGACTGCCATAAGTAGTTGAAGGTTGGTTCCATGCCATTGTCACAAGTGCCCAAGTCGCACATTGGTGCGCGTGGTGGCATCCCCGATGCAACTGTCAATCGACTTCCTACTTACCACCGCGCGCTAGTAGCGATGGCAGCTCGAGGAATTCCCACAGTTTCATCCGAGGAACTTGCTGAATCAAGTGGGGTATCAAGTGCAAAATTGCGCAAAGATTTATCGTTCTTGGGTTCTTATGGAACTCGGGGAGTGGGATACGACGTTGAGTTTTTGGTTTATCAAATTGCCCGCGCACTCGGTCTAACGCACGAGTGGTCTGTCGTAATTGTGGGTGTTGGCAATTTAGGTAATGCACTTGCCGGTTACCCAGGGTTTGCCTCACGAGGATTCAATGTTGTTGGCTTGTTTGATACCAGTTCAGCGCGAGTTGGTGAATCAGTAGTAGTGGCTGGTTGCCCGGTTGTGGTCCAACATCTTGATACTTTGCCAGAAGTAATGAAATCTTCTGGCGTCTCAATCGGAGTAATTGCTACTCCAGAAGCTGCAGCGCAGAGCGTTTGTAACTTGCTCGTTGCCCACGGAGTTACGAGTATTTTGAATTTCGCGCCAGTGTTACTTGAAGTACCCGAGGGTGTTGATGTGCGTCGAGTTGACTTGGCCACCGAATTACAGATTTTAGCTTTTCACGAGCAACGCAAAGCGCAGAATGCTTTACGTGCAGCCAGTGCTGGCTAAGAGTTTTAAGTATGACGGCAAGTTTGTAAGTGCAAGACAGTAAGACGGCAAGAGAGTAAGACGGCAAGAGAGTAAGACCCAGTGGCTATGAACAAGGTAGGTGTGTGAATGTCAGCGACTCAGTCGGCATCGTTTGTGGGTGTTTCATTTGTAGTGGCAGGTCCAGGAGACCCCGAACTGCTTACTGTGCGGGCACACAAGCTACTTAAACACGCCGACCTAGTACTAGTGGACGTTGAAGTCGCACGACTAGCGGAACTAGTAAGTCCTGGAGAAATTTTGCTGGCTACTGATAACGCTGGGGCCCCCTTGTCCTTGGCGGCACGAACCAAGGTCATCACCGAGGCGCGTAAAAAAGGTTTGCAAGTCGTGCGCCTACTTTCGGGCGATCCGATTCTTGATGGCCGAGTCGCAATGGAAACTGCAGCAATGGCTACTGCTGGGTATGCCTTTGAAGTGGCCGCTGGAGTCTCAGCGTTAACCGCTGTGCCTGCACACGTCGGCTTTTCCCTCACGGGTGGTCGCACTCGCGAAGTTCGAATTCTCGATGCGGATGCACCAACTCTTGAATGGTCTGCACACACCGATTCGCTTGTGACTCTGGTGATTCACAATGCTGCCGATCGAGTAACTGAAGTTTCTAAGGCACTCATCAAAGCGGGACGCGATCCGCGCACACCAATTGCAATTGTGCGTGATGGTGCAACGGTTGAACAGCGTTCCTTACATTCCACCCTTGAAGCTCTGCCAGGTGCAGTTAAGTTAGCAAAGCAAGCCGGAGCCGGCCTGGTCATCGTTGGAGAGACTGCAGGTGAGCGTACTTCTTGGTACGAAAGTCGCCCACTTCACGGCTGGCGCGTACTTTTGCCGCGCACCAAAGATTCCATGGAAAACTTACGCGAAGAACTAATCACCTATGGTGCGGTTCCTTTTGAAGTTGCCACCATGTCAGTAGAGCCACCGCGCACACCACAACAAATGGAACGCGCAGTTCACGGTCTTGTATCTGGTCGCTTCGAGTGGGTTGCTTTCACAAGCGTTAATGCAGTTCGCGCAATCAGAGATCGATTCAAAGAGTATGGGCTTGATGCGCGCTCTTTGTCAGGAATCAAAATTGCCGCAATCGGGCAAGACACTGTTGAAACTTTGTTGGCCATGGGAGTGCGTCCCGACTTAGTTCCAGCCGGCGATCAAACGACTGCTGAGTTACTTGAAGAGTGGCCAGAGTTTGATTCGTTGCTTGATCCAATCAATCGAGTATTTTTACCGCGTGCTGACATTGCCACGGATACCTTGGCTGCCGGTATGACTCAACTTGGCTGGGAAGTAGAAGATGTAACTGCATTCCGAACAGTGCGCGCATCTCCTCCAGTTGTTGAAACTCGTGAGGCAATCAAGAGTGGCGGATTTGACGCTGTGGTCTTCACCTCAAGCAGCACAGTTCGCAACTTGATTGGTATCGCAGGCAAGCCGCATCCATCAACTATCATCGCTTGCATTGGTCCAGCCACTGCTAAGACTGCCCAAGAACATGGCCTTCGCGTAGATGTGCTGCCAGAAGACACAAGCTTGCTTGCTCTCGGACAAGCACTTGCAGCTCATGGGGCATTCCTTCGCGATGAAGCAGCCCAAACGGGTGTTGTCGGCTGGCGTCCATCACGTCGTCGGGCGGCATCACGTCGTCGGGCCACCTAAACAATCGAGTTTTGAAAATGGCATCCACACGCACCACAGTCCACTTACTTCGACATGGTGAAGTTTTTAATCCAGAAAAAGTTCTCTATGGCCGACTTCCTGGATATGTTTTATCTGAACTTGGCCACGAGATGGCTCAACGTGCTGCAGATGTTTTAGCAAGTAATGACATCACCGCAGTTATTGCCTCGCCACTTGAAAGGGCGCAACAAACTGCTAAGCCCATTGCAGATAAATTCTCCTTACCCATCGGAGTAGATGCCGATTTAATTGAGGCAGACAATGTATTTGAAGGTCAGCGAGTGGCCGTTGGAGATGGGGTTCTTAAGCATCCATCCTCATGGCGCCATCTCTACAACCCCATTCGTCCATCATGGGGTGAACCATACGTCGATCTAGCAGCCCGTATGCGGGTAGCGGTAGCACGAGCACGAACGAAGGCACATGGTCATGAGGCGGTCCTAGTGAGCCACCAACTACCCATCTGGATCAGCCGGCTTGATTTTCAAGGACGACGTTTTGTCCATGATCCGCGCAAGCGCCAATGTTCATTGGCGTCACTGACTTCTTTGGTTTTTGATGATGACAAGTTATCCGCAATTGTTTACACCGAACCATGTGCAGATCTTTTAAATAAAGCGAGCAAGATCGCAGGTGCGTAAAAGGTTTGTAGTTCTCATTAGTGCGGTGTTTGTTATCGCACTTTCTGGATGTGGACGCAATCAAACACCTGTTGATGCAGGTTATGTTTCTGGAAATGGCGCAACCCAATTAATCGCGCTAAAAGACAGAGCGGCTCCAATTGAGCTAGCGGGTAACACTCTTACTGGAACTAAGTTGGACATTGCCAAATGGCGAGGCTCGATCGTTGTAGTAAACCTTTGGGCTTCTTGGTGTGGCCCTTGCCGAGCCGAGGCAACAGCCCTAGCGATTGTGCACAAACAGTTTTTGCCTGAAGGCGTTAAATTCCTTGGACTTAACACTCGCGATGGACTTTCCTCAGCACTGGCATTCAGCAAAAGGTTTGATACTGGTTATCCATCGATTCAAGATAGCGATGGACTTTTGACATTAGCCTTTGGAAACTTAGGGCCAGCTGCTACGCCATCAACCTTGATTCTCGACAAGCAAGGTCGAGTAGCCGCACGTATTCTGGGAGGGGTAACCGAGGCCGAGTTACGCTCGGTTCTGCGAGCAGTTATCGAAAGTAGTAAAAAATGATTTCCGCAAGTGTTGTTGAGACCGTTAGCAACGGCTCACTTTTACTTGCGCTACCGCTAGCCGCACTTGCAGGCCTAATCTCATTTCTTTCACCATGTGTTTTGCCGCTGGTGCCTGGGTATTTGTCGTACATGACTGGAGTGGCTGGGGCCCGCGCCTCAGTTAAGCAGGCATCAGCATCGCGTAGCAGAGCCCTTTGGGGAACTTTACTTTTTGTTTTCGGATTCTCTGTTATTTTCATTTCCTTTGGCGCACTATTTGGCGGCATTGGCCAAGTTTTTTTGGCGCACCAAAGAATAATCCAACAAGTAACTGGCGTTTTCGTAATAATTATGGGTTTAGGTTTCTTAGGAATCATTCCTGCGTTTCAACGCGATGTGCGCCTTCGTCGGGTGCCAACCGGTACCTTATCTGGCGCATTTATTCTTGGTGCAATTTTTGGAATCGGCTGGACTCCTTGTATCGGTCCGACACTTAGTGCGGTTCAAGGTTTGGCACTAACTCAAGCAAGCGCTGGGCGAGGTGCAATCCTGAGCGCGGCTTATTGCTTAGGACTAGGCTTGCCATTTGTTGTTATTGGTTTGTCCATGGAACGCGGTGTTAGAGCAATAAAACTTCTGCGCAAACATTCCAAATCCATCATGTATTTCGGTGGACTCATGTTAATTGTCATTGGGCTTTTGTTGGTGACTGGATATTGGAACACACTGACAATTTCATTGCGCATTTGGGCCGCGCAATATGAGGTTGGGTTCTAATGGCTTGGTTGCGTTGGATTTGGCGCCAACTTACGAGTATGCGAATCGCTTTGATTTTGCTGTTTCTTCTTGCTCTTGCCAGCGTCCCAGGATCACTATTTCCCCAGCGAGGAACATCGCCTTTCAAGGTCAGTCAGTATTTACGCGATCATCCTTTTGCTGGCCCAATTTTGGATAGGTTGTCGCTGTTTGATGTTTTCGCATCACCTTGGTTTGCGGCAATCTACCTCTTGCTCTTTATTTCCCTGGCTGGATGTGTGTTGCCACGAACACTTGAACATGCCAAAGAAGTTTTCCGCAAACCACCAGCTGCCCCGCGTAATTTGAGTCGCTTACCAGCCCATGTTCAGTGGTTTTCAAATGTGTCAGCCGAGCAAGTTGTGCAAGAAACCGCACGTGAATGGAAGAAATCTCGCTGGCGCGTTCGTTCTGAAGGTGAATGGGTTGCAGCAGAGAAGGGTTACTCGCGCGAAACTGGCAATCTCTTCTTCCACCTGTCCTTACTAGTAGTCCTTGTTGCCGTTGGATTTGGTGGAGCTGTGGGCTTCAAAGGAACGGTCATTGTGCGAGAGGGATCAGGGTTTGCAAATAACGTCACTCAGTACGACACCTTTTCACCTGGGCGGATGTTTAATCTTGAAAATCTGGCACCCTTTTCTTTCAAGCTAAAGGATTTTGTTGCCAAGTATCAAATTGGTGGCACCCAAAATGGAGCCGCTCGAGCATTTCGCGCTGATGTATCTGTTCGGGATGTGCCAACTTCCACACCTCGGCCAGTGCAAGTAAAAGTCAATGAGCCACTGCGAATTTCAGGGACCACTGTTTACCTAGTTGGACATGGTTATGCGCCAACATTTACGTTGCGAGATTCAAAAGGAAACTTGATTTGGAAAGATTCCGCAATATTTTTACCGCAAGACGGTAACTTCACTTCAACTGGTGTTGTTAAGGCGCCAGATACTGTGCCACAAATTGGGCTTCAGGGATTCTTTGTGCCCACGGTTACCAGTGATTTCTCTGGAGGTCCGCTGTCAATTTTCCCGGATGCGAATAACCCGCAGGTATTCATGAGTGCCTGGGCCGGAGATTTAGGCCTTGACAATGGCATAGCCCAAAGTGTCTACAAATTAGAAACAGCAAAAATGACTCGAATTGGCATTGAGGAATTAAAGCCAGGCGAGTCTTGGAAATTGCCCAAAGGTCATGGCACTTTAGAGTTCTCTGGGTTTAAAGAATGGGCATCATTTTCGATCACTCAAGATCCGGGTAAAGGCTGGGCACTTGGTGCCTCGATTTTGGCGATCATCGGGCTATCCCTTTCGCTACTGATCCCACGTCGACGAATGTGGTTGCGGGCGACACCTCAGGATGATGGCAGTACGCTTTTTGAAGTAGCCGGTCTTTCCAAGACTGAAGCACCGGGTCTACTCGATCAGGTTTCAAAGTTCGCAGAACAAATCAAACAGCACGCTCCGGAGGTAGTAGATGTCGATTAACGAGTCACTGGCACAAGGTAGCAACATCCTGATTTATGGAGCTATGACGGCTTACACATTTGCTATGGGTTCTTTTGCAATTTCCTTGGCCAAAGGTCGTCGTATCGAAAGCCTTGAGGACTCTGCAACTCGAGTTTCCAGCGCATCTGTGCAAGTTCGCAAAGGCGCAACTCTTACACTCAACAACCCAGCAGTATCAACGTCGCTATCGAGTACTGAGCGCCTCGGTGAAGGCAGACGCTCAGGAAACATTGGGATGTCCTTAACTTGGTTGGCGACAATCTTGTTGGCTGGGGGTTTGATTTTCCGTGGCATCTCGGCAAATCGCTTGCCCTGGGGCAATATGTACGAATTCTCAATTGCGACTGCTTTTTCAGTTTCGCTGGCTTTTTGTCTAATGTCCCTTAATCGTGATCTTCGTTGGTTGGGTCTGTTTATTGTGATGCCAATTTTGCTTGATCTAGGTCTGGCAATAACGGTGCTTTACACAGAGAGTGCACAACTTGTGCCAGCACTTGATTCCTACTTGCTGGCAATCCATGTGACTGCAGCAATTATTTGCATGGGTGCCTTTACAGTAGGCGCGGCACTTTCTGCTTTGTACTTAGTCGCTGCTCGAGTTGAAGAACGAATTGCTGATGGACAAAAACCTGGTCGAAGTGGTGGACTTGCTCGCCGCCTTCCGCCAAGTGATCGTCTTGACTTGATGGCTTATCGAATCCATGCGTTCATGTTTCCGCTATGGACCTTTGCTGTTATTGCGGGAGCCATCTGGGCAGAAGCTGCCTGGGGTCGTTATTGGGGCTGGGATCCAAAAGAGACTTGGGCCTTTATTACTTGGGTTATCTATGCGGCTTATTTACATGCCAGAGCCACAGCTGGTTGGCGCGGTCGAAAAGCTGCGCTCGTATGCTTACTGGGATTTGCGACAATCATGTTCAACTACTTCGTCGTGAACATTTATGTCAATGGCCTGCATTCCTACTCTGGCGTGAACTAGCCCTAACGAGTCTTGTAAAGGTCTCGCATAAAACTTGGATCATCATCTGGACCAGATGGGGCATCATCCCAACGACCCCCGCCGCCGCCGGTAACTCGCCCGTAAAGTAGCCACAAGATTGGTCCTAGTACCGGCAGTAAAGCGATGACAACTAGCCAGATGCCCTTGGATAGATTGCGTGGAGTTGGAGTTTGAACACAGTCAACTAGCGCATAAAGTGTGAGCCCGAAAACAATCACGAATAAAACAAACCTTGGCATGTCTTAAGCGTACGACCTAGAGTTGGGTATGTGAATGCAGTCTTAATTTATAGTTTGGCCCGATTCGGAATACTTCTAGCAGTTTTGGCTTTGGGCTATCTGGCTGGATTGCGTGATATCTGGCTGATCGGATCAGCCTTTTTAGGTTCTGGACTTATCTCGTTCGTAGTACTTGATCAACAACGCACCGCTATGGGCCAACGCATTGCCAGTTATTTCGGCAAAATCAGCACCAAGCTTGATGACAATACTCGCAAAGAGGATGTTGATTAATTTTTGTTGGTGAGTTGCACCAGGCAATCAGCGGCTTAATGCAATCGCAACTGAAAGTGCAACGGCTAGCACAAGTAGCACTCGACTCGTCCCAGCAAGAACAGGGATTAATTCTGGACCCTTAGCCTTTGATTTCACGATTGCAATTGGTTTGATTGCGACAAGGGCTGGCAGTAAAACCAACAATGCAATTTTTGGTCCGCCACAAATTTGTCCTAAATACGCGGCAGTACCAAAAGCAATGACTATGCACAGGTAGTAAAAAACTCTTGTGCGATTATCACCAAGTCGAACTGCCAAAGTTTTCTTACCGCTTTGGGTGTCACCGGGGATGTCTCGTAAATTATTAACGACCAAGATCGCGGTGGAAAGTGCACCACAAACTATCGCACCTAGGATGCTTGGCAAACTGATGTGCATAGTTTGCGCCGCATAAGTTCCGATGACTGCAACAAGTCCAAAAAAAGTAAAGACAAAGACTTCGCCCCAACCGGCGTAGCCATATGGGTTCTTGCCGCCGGTATAAAACCAGGCCGAGATAATTGCAACAATGCCGACGGGAATCAGTAGATAGTAATGGCTTAGCAAAACCATCAAAAGTCCAGCAATTGCCCCAATCCCATAGCTGATGAATGCGGCGTACTTCACATGTTTTGGTGGTGCCAGATCTTGTCCGACAAGTCGAACCGGACCAACACGAATGGCATCTGTGCCACGTATTCCATCGCTGTAATCGTTTGAGTAATTAACCCCAACTTGCAAAGCCAATGAGACGATTAGCGCCAATAGTGCGACTGCTGGTTGGAAATAACTTGCGCCAACATCGACGGATTCTTGCCAGTATGCAAGTGATGTGCCGACAAGGACTGGTGCCACCGCGGCAGGTAAAGTTTGCGGGCGTGCTCCTGCTATCCATTGACTTCGAGTTGCCATGAAAATCCTTATTGCGCCAAACCAGGGTGCTCGAGGCGTCCTTGGGCGATGTCACTTGCTGCTTGTAGCCGCAAACTTAGTCGGTCAACTTTTCCAGAATCGAGCATGGGTAGTTGATTGACGTAGGCGATTGATCGGGGAGTGCCAGCTCGACCAATCTGTTGAGCTACGGCGGACTTAATCTGCTCTGATAATTTCACTTGGTCTACCGAGGTGTTACTTGTAACAACGTATGCAATAGGAAGCGCGCCCCAGAGATCATCAACCACATCAACTACGGCGACATCACTGATGTCGGGATGATGTCTGATGATTGATTCAACTGCGCCGAGAGCAACGCTGACTCCACCGACCATGATTACATCATCAAGACGACCGAGTACGTGTAGTAGGCCTGCTTGATCGAGACGGCCTACATCGTGAGTCTGAAGTGCACTATCAATAAAACTAACTGCATCTAAATCTGGTCTTAACCGATAACCAGAAGCAAGCGTTGACCCACTGATACTGATTCGGCCCGGATCTGCTGCATCTTTGGTACTCAACGAGATGTTGACTCCAGAAAGAGCAAGCCCGTCAAATACGCAACCACCACACGTTTCACTCATGCCGTAGGAAACAACAACCGCGATTCCGTGACTGCGGAGTGCATCAAGCATTGGTTGCGGAGTGGCTGCTGCTCCGCTGAGTACCACCGAGTATGCCCTCAGTGCTTCGATCCCAACGCTGCCGGCATCAAGGAGCCGAGCGATTTGAGTTGGAACAAGCGAGACCATCAGCGGTAACCCATCCACCGCACTGGCTCTGATTGCGAGTTGAGTTGTCGCGGCAAAGGTAGCTGCACTAAAGGGACGTGCGCCACCGACACTTGGATCAATTTCAAAAGGATTGCCATGCACCCAGGACCGCACTAAAACCATTAATCCGGCAATGTGGTGGACAGGCATTGCAACTACCCAACGCGCTTCAACACCATATCGAGCGCCAAATGATTGGGCAGATGAAACTAGGGCGTCCTGACTTAGTAGGACTGCCCGCGGATTGCCAGTAGATCCAGAGGTTGAGCAAACTACTGCAATCTCTGGTGATTCAAGTGGGAATTGCTCATCATCTGGACGAATTGCATCAAGTATCTTTTCAACTAAAGCGGCTGGTGCGCTTGGTATTGGCGCAATGGCTGGACCAGTCCCAGAAAGCGCGGGACCTAGTACTGAGGCAATTTTGAGTACGCCACTCATCCCTGGCGAAACTGGCACAGCGATGAGTCTGCGCGCATCGGGCAGATCATTCATTGTGTGTCGTTGAGTCATTGAGACTAGCCTAGAGCGAGAACCTAAATTGAAAAGGTGTGGCATGGATACCCGCGATAAGTATGTGCTCCCAGTTGTGGTGGCAAAAGATAGCCCAGCAGCGACAAATCCAGGATTTTCCTCAATTGCCCCAGCCTGTCAATGGCAAGCAATTGGGGAGTACGAAGACATTAAATTGGAATTTTCCGCAGGTGAAGATTCGGGAATAGCAAAGATAACGATAAATCGTCCAGAAAAGCGCAACGCATTTCGCCCGCAGACCGTAAAAGAATTGTTGCATGCTTTAGAAATTGCTCGTGATGAACCATCCGTGGGAGTTGTTATTCTCACTGGTCAAGGTGACTGGGCATTCTGCAGTGGTGGCGATCAAACAATCCGTGGTGATGATGGCTACCTAGGTGATGATGCTGTTGCACAAGCCGGAGTAGGTCGACTAAATGTTCTAGATTTGCAAGTTGCTCTTCGACGTATTCCCAAGCCAGTAGTCGCGATGGTTGCCGGCTACGCAATCGGCGGTGGCCATGTTTTACATGTGGTCTGCGATTTAACAATCGCCGCTGACAATGCGCGCTTTGGTCAAACTGGTCCGATGGTTGGTTCATTTGATGGTGGATATGGTTCTGGATTATTGGCTCGACACATTGGCCAAAAACGCGCTCGTGAAATTTGGTATTTGTGTCGCCAGTACGGCGCCGAGCAAGCCTATGACTGGGGTCTAGTTAATCAAGTTGTGCCGCTTGTTGATCTGGAGCATGAGACCGTCAAGTGGTGTCGAGAGATGCTTGAGATGTCGCCAATGGCGTTAAGAATGCTCAAGGCCAGCCACAACGCTGCCGATGACGGTTTAGCTGGCGTGCAACAACTGGCTGGAGATGCCACCCTGCTGTTCTACATGAGCGAAGAAGCACAAGAAGGAAGAAATGCTTTTAAAGAAAAGCGCCGTCCTGATTTCAAGCAATTTCCTAAGCGACCGTAATCACTAAGACTGAAATTTTAAATGGCTATTGAAAACCTGGCAAAGTCTGCGCAACCTTTTGCGCTGGCTTTAACAGGTCAATTTAGACAAACCACAATCCGGCAAGGCATGGTTTTTGCTGGTCCCAGCGGCTGGGGTGAGTTTGCGCCCTTTCCCGAGTACAACGATCAGATCGCTGGCCGCTGGCTGGCTGGCGCCTTAGAGGCTGCCTTTGGTTTATGGCCTGAGCCAGTGCGTACTCATGTTCCAGTAAATGCAATCATTCCTGCACTTGGACCGCAAGAGACTGTGTCGGCAGTGAACTCTGCGGTCAGCAAATTCGCGATGACGACCATAAAAATCAAAGTCGCTCAGCTTGGCCAAACATTTCAAGATGATTTGAATAGGGTCCGGGCTGCTCGCCAAACTCTTGATGAGTTAACTAGTCATGGCAAGATTCGTATCGATGCTAACGGTGGATGGACTGCTCCAGAAGCGATAGAAAATATCAACAGACTTTCCGAGTTCGACTTGGAATATGTCGAGCAACCTTGTGAGTCTCTGGCGCAGTGCACCAGCGTGCGTGAAAGTGTTTCAGTCCGAATTGCAATTGACGAAGGACTGCGACTTACCCAAGACCTTGGCGCCATTAAGGTCCAGGAGATTAAGCAGGCAGGTGACATCTTGATTGTGAAGAGTATCCCGCTCGGTGGTGTTGCTCGGTCCATGGAAATCATTGAGCAAATTGATTTGCCCGTAGTAGTAAGCGGCAGCATGGATTCATCAATCGGTTTGGAAAGCGGCCTAGCACTGGCTTCGTGTGTTCCTGACTTATTTGGTGCTTGTGGCTTTGGTACTGGGATGTTGTTGGCCCAGGATCTTGTCCAACCAAGTGTTTTGCCTGTTGACGGCATGCTGAGTGTTCGGCGCCAAACCCCAGAGCCCGAATTACTTACCCAAGCAACGCAACGGGTAACTAGCACTGAGCAAGATCAGTGGAAACAGCGATTCATTAGCGCTTGGTATGAAGGTGCCGTAAATTTAGTGACAGATGATGTGCGAATGGCGGTGGAGCAATGGTGAATGATTCCACTGTTGCGGCCCGAGCGATTGTTGAAGAACTAATCAATGCAGGTATGCGTCATGCTGTGATTGCCCCAGGTTCACGTTCGGCTCCAGTTTCTTGGGCACTTGCCCAGGCTGAACAAGCCGGACTCATCAAGTTGCATGTGCGTATTGATGAACGTGATGCTGGATTTCTGGCACTTGGTATTTCCAAGGCGTCGATGCAGCTTGTTGCAGTTGTAGTCACTTCAGGTACTGCGGTAGCAAATCTTTATCCAGCCGTCGTTGAGGCTCATCAAAGTGCCGTCTCATTAGTAGTAATCAGTGCAGATCGGCCAAGTGACTCACGAGGTACGACAGCGCCACAGACAATCCGGCAACCGGATTTTTTCAAGGGCTATGTAAATGCGGCAATCGATCTTGATTGTTCTGAAGGAATCAATAATCGCGCTCTTGTGGTGGATTTATTGCGCCAAGCGCAAACGCCTAGGCGTGGCCCGGTCCAACTCAATGTGCAATTCCAAATGCCGTTAATGCCTGATGCCCAAGAATTGTCATGGTACCCAGAGGTAAAGCCAATACAGCCTGTGCTACCGGTAGAACCAGTCGCTGAACAACTTGCTTTGCCAAGTCATGGACTTGTCATTGTGGGTGACGTTAATGATGAGGCTGCCTCGCTAGCCGCGGGCAAACTTGCCCAAGAATTAGGTTGGCCCTTGATATGGGAACCAACTTCGGGGGCACACAATTGTGCAAATGCTTTGAGCCATGGCGTGCTTTTATTAAATGCCAAAGGTGTTCCACAAATTGATGCTGTAATTACGATCGGAACTGTTGGCTTGTCTCGGAGCGTCTTAAAGCTGCTACAAACTACCCCAGCGCACTACGCAGTTCACCTCAATTCTGCTGGTCCAGCAATTCCAGACCCAGCAAATAGCGCCACACGCGTACTGTCTCAGATCCCAACTGCATCGTGTGCGGTGGACGAGACTTGGCTGCAAAGTTGGCTGGTAGCCGATGGTATTGCGCATGAAGAGATTCAGCTAGCGCTTTCGGGTAACACGCTAAGTGGCCCGAGTGTGGCCACAGCGATTTGGGACTTTGCCAAAGACGAAGATCAACTTGTCGTTTCCGCATCATGGCCAGTTCGACACCTCGAGGCTTATGCTGGCACGCGCGCTGGTCTGCGTGTTTTAGGAAATAGAGGGGCAAATGGAATTGATGGCCTTATCTCAACAGCATGGGGTGTAGCGACCACATTGAACGCGCAAACCTATTTGCTGATTGGTGACATTGCGTTCTTGCACGACCTTGGCGGACTCAATGTTGCTCAAGATGAACAATTGCCTAATCTGACAATAGTGATCATCGACAATGATGGCGGAGGTATCTTTAGCCAGTTAGAGCAGAGCGCAGATACCTACAAAGAACATTACGAACGAATTTTTGGCACCCCTCATGGCAAAGACCTGTGGGTAATTGCAGAATCCCTAGGGATTGCCGCATCAAGGGTTACGACTATGGCTGAATTGCACAAAGTTCTCTCGGCTAACGAGCGAATACCGGGAGTTCATGTCATTGTCTGTAGTACAGGTTCGCGGGTTTATGAGGCGCAATTAATTAAAGACATATCTACTTCCATCTCACAACTGGCCTGGAAATAGTAGTACTCAATTAAGATTTAATTGAGTAGTTAGTCAACAAGGTAGGGGCAAGTTATGTCAGACGAAAAGGCAACAATAACCGTGAAAGCCAATGGTTCACTGCGCGTATCTGGGGCTACTTTGATTGGTGCAGATGGCAATATAATTGCCGAAGGCGAGAGTTATTCACTGTGCCGCTGTGGCCAATCACAGAATAAGCCCTTTTGCGATGGGGCACATCGTGCATGTGGCTTTGAAGATGACGGCACCCACGCGCCAACTTAAGTAATCTATGCCAATGTGCAACAAGTGTCAGTTAACATCGCTAAGGTAGAAAGAAATTCCGAAGGGTTGTTTGGTGGCTGAGAAAAAGATGCGCGTGGATGTTGAACATCCGCAGAATGCCAATTTGCCCAAACGCGTTTCGTATTCACAGATGTCGCTGTACCAACAATGTGGTCTCAAGTTCTTTTTCTCGTATATTCATAATTGGCAGGAGCCTCCAACTTCAGCGCTCGTCGGTGGAAACATCACGCACCTTGTGGCCGAAGAACTATACAAACTCGCCCCCAACGAGCGCACTCTTGATAATGCAATGGAGATTTTGCGCTTAGAGGGACCAAAGTTTTTAGCGCGTCCAGAGAACCGAGAATTCGACACTGATTTCATTATGAAGCAAAATGTGCGTGAAGCTGTTGAGAATCTTTTCACAATCGAGTCGCCACCTGAAATAGTAGTTTTACCTGAACATCTTGAGATGAAGTTGCGCGTTGAAATTAATGGTGTCGAATTCACCGGTACTGTCGATCGATTCACTCAAGATGGCATTAAGCGTGTTTCAGATTACAAAACTGGCAAAAGTCCAGGTCGCTTCTTGGACGGAAAACTCATCCAGACATACCTTTATGCTTTGGCATTTAAAACTCAGTTTGAAATCGATGTTGATGAGGTTGAGTTGATCTTCCTTAATTCAAAGGAATCTTTTAGGCGCCCAGCGGAGGTTGGCTTTTTAGAAGATGCCGGCACACAATTGGCAAAGATGCACGAAGATAGCAAGCAAGATCTGCTGGATGTTGCCTGGGATGCCAAGATAAGCAAACTTTGTGACTATTGCGCGTTCCAGAAGGTCTGCCCAGCCAAAACGGTTGATGCACCAAAACCAGGCTCGAGTTCCAGTGATGCGATACTGGCGGGCGCTGGATTACTACGTAAGTAACTTCCTATGGGGTAGCCCATAAGATGGGCAAATGCGTAACTCCCGATATAGATTCACTCGTTTAGTGATGGTCATTGACTCCTTCTTAATAGGTGGCAGCGGTTTTGCATTGCTGGTATTTCCCACTCGAACATCCGAGATGCTGGGAATGCCAACTTTTGTTGATCGCGAGTGGTTTGCCCGATTCGCTGGCCTGGTTTTAGTTGCGCTTGGTATGCATGTTGCAACAACATCACGCAGTGCTGGAGATAAAGCTTTTGCGCGTATGGCAGTTTTCATGATTTTCATTTCAGCAGCAATTGCCACTTCGATTTATCAAGCCCCAGGTAATTTCACTGGCTGGCGCTGGTTTGCTGTTATTTCTGGTGGCCTGTGGACCCTCTTATACACAGTGACTTTGCCAATTAAAACAATCGGCTTACAAGATGATGAAGCAACTAGTCCTTGATATAAGCCAGGCCTAAGTTCGGCTGAGTCCATGTTGAAAATTTTTATGATTTGCACGGTTGGTAGTCAATCCCTGTTGCGATCTATTTTTTTAAAGTTAGCTCAGGACATCTCGCATGGCGGTGAACTTTGAATTTGATTCAGCAAGTTCAGAAGCGGGCGTTGAGCCAGCCACAATTCCACATCCCGCGAAAAGTCTGAGAGTTTTTCGCTCAACACCTTCAACAAGGCCACATCGTAGGGCGATTCCCAGTTCACCATTGCCACTGCCATCAATCCAGCCAACAGGTCCTGAGTAGCGACCGCGAGCAAGTCCTTCAAGTTCATCAATGATTGCGCTTGCTCGCTCGGTCGGAGTGCCACAAACTGCGGCGCTTGGATGTAGCGAAGCAGCCAAAGTAAGCACTGGAACGGGTTCTACGATCTGTCCTATTACATCTGTAGCAAGGTGTTGCACGTTTGCCAGTTGCAAAACAAATGGTTGCTCGGGCACCTCAAGGTCTGTGCAATATCGTGCGAGAACCACTGCGACAGATTCAACAGCATATGAATGTTCTTGTTGATTTTTTTTCGACTCGATTAACTCTGCGGCTAATTCATCATCGCGATTTGTGTTACTGCTGCGACGAATAGTGCCGGCTAAAACTCTGCTAGTCACCGTTTTGTTTTCTCGGCGCACAAGTAATTCAGGAGTTGCGCCGATTAAGCCGTCAACTAGAAATGTCCAGCATTGTGGGAAAGACAGATTTAAGCGCATTAAAAGTGAGCCGAGGTGTAGTGGCTCATCGCTTTGGGCAACTATGTCGCGAGCCAGGACTACTTTGTCTAGTTCGCCATTGTTAATTCGTTTGACGGCCGCGCCAACAGAGTCTTGCCAATCTTCAAGAGTTTGTGAACCCTCGAGCCAAGTGATGTTGGTGATTCCAGTTGGTCCTTGAGTATCTTGTGCCAGCAGCGCTAAACCTTGCTCAAGTAGTTGCTCTATTTGAGCGCTTTGGCCGGTAACTGTCAGGTAGCAATGTCCAGCAAGACGGCGGACTGCAAATTGAGGCACGATGACCACCGAATTAGATTCTTTGGCCTTGAAAGCAAATGAGGTAAATGCAATTTGCTCGTCACCTTGGGCTGCTGAACACCAATTGCCCCACCAACGCGTGGCCCGACTAAAGCGTTCAGGTCCGATAAATTCTGCCCGTTCAATTTCACCCCAAGCCACGATCCCAGTCTGCGCACCTGGCAAGCCTGTAACCCAAGAAAGGCCACCACTGTCGGGCAATAGCGCTAAAAGATTTGATACATCAGGTATGGAAATTGTTCGAGTGAACCAAATTTGCGAAGGTGTTGGTTCGACTGTGTTCATGATTTATAAGCCTACGTGGGCTCGGTTCACTCGGCACCTGCAGATTCGAATTCTCACTTTGGCAATGCGATTAGCTGCAACAGTGGCAGAATTAGAAATATGTCGAGTGCAAATTTAAATAAAAATCCTCAAGAAGTCGCTGCGATGTTTGATGCTGTCGCAGCCAAATATGACACCACGAATGACATTTTGTCCCTTGGTCAAACTAGAACTTGGCGCAAAGCTGTAGTTGCCGCAGTCGATCCTAAGCCGGGCGAGCGAATTTTAGATCTTGCTGCGGGAACGGGTACTAGTACTCAACCGTTTTACGAGATGGGCGCACAACCAGTTGCCTGCGATTTCAGTGCGGGCATGATTGAAGTTGGTCGTAAACAATATCCGCACCTAAATTTTGTTCAAGGTGATGCATTAGCTCTGCCATTTGAAGACAATTCATTCGATGCAGTCACAATCTCGTTCGGGCTGCGAAATGTAAATGACACTGCCTTGGCCTTGCAAGAGATGTTTCGGGTTACCAAACCTGGTGGGCGATTAGTTGTTTGTGAGTTCAGCCACCCAACTTGGTCACCATTTCGCAAGATGTATTTGGAATATTTGATGAAAGCATTGCCAGCGGTTGCTACAAAAGTTTCAAGCAACCCAGATGCTTACGTGTATTTAGCCGATTCAATTCGGGCGTGGCCAGATCAACTTGAGCTTGCCCAACTGATTGAAAGTCAAGGTTGGCTCGATTGCCAATGGCGCGACCTGACTGGGGGCATTGTCGCGTTACACCGGGCAAACAAGTAGGCTGGTAATGCATTAGTGAAAGTTTTCACAAGCGCACAAAGTGCAAGCAATCTCTAGGGTATTCGTACAACAGGTCAGCGTTGTTAGTTTGGTTTTTTTCGGAAGGTGGCAAGACTGTGGGACAGGGCAATGTTTACCTACCTATCCTCTTTCTAGGCCTTTTGGCTTTTGGGTTTGCGGCGTTTTCTGTGGCAATTTCTTCAGTTACTGGACCAAAGCGTTACAACCGCGCCAAAGTCGAAGCATATGAATGTGGTATCCAACCAACTCCGCAGCCAGTTGGTGGCGGTCGCTTCCCGGTTAAGTACTACTTAACTGCAATGCTCTTCATCATTTTTGACATTGAAATTGTTTTTCTCTATCCATGGGCAGTGAGCTTTGATGCTCTTGGGCTATTTGGGTTAGTTGAAATGATCATCTTCATCACCACCGTGCTTGCTGCGTATGCCTTTGTTTGGCGTCGTGGTGGCCTCGAGTGGGATTAAACCTAAAGCGCAGATTGGGATAGAACATGGGTCTTGAAGAAAAGTTACCTAGCGGAGTCCTGCTGACCACAGTTGAAGGACTTGCAGGTTATGCCCGCAAGAATTCACTATGGCCAGCGACCTTTGGTCTAGCTTGCTGCGCCATTGAAATGATGGCATCAGGTGCCGGTCGCTATGACTTAGCGCGCTTTGGCATGGAAGTTTTCCGCGCCTCTCCTCGTCAGGCTGACTTGATGATTGTGGCTGGTCGAGTAAGCCAAAAAATGGCGCCAATTTTGCGCCAGATTTACGATCAAATGCCTGGACCAAAATGGGTTCTAGCCATGGGTGCTTGTTCATCATCTGGTGGAATGTTCAACAACTACGCCATTGTTCAGGGGGTAGATCACGTAGTACCAGTTGATATCTACCTGCCAGGTTGTCCTCCGCGACCAGAAATGCTTATTGATGCACTTTTGAAATTGCATGACCAAATCAATGACACAAAACTTGGCTCAAATCGCAAGCGCGAAATTGTTGAACTTGAAAAGGCCGCCTTAGTTGCCCAGCCAACTTCCGCGATGACTGGACTTCTTCAATGAGCGATCAGGTAGTTCCAGCGGGTGCTCCGCTGCTTGAGGTAACCACTGTGCGCCAAGGTATGTTCGGCGCAAAAGATGCTGGCGACACTTCTGGCTTTGGTGGGCTAGTCACTTCGGTGCCAATCCCATCAGCATCTGATCGCCCATATGGCAGTTACTTCGATGTGATTGCTGATGAGCTCATCGCATCGCTTCCCGATTTTGGTTCGAGTTTTGAAAAGGCAATTGAAAAAGTGGTCATTGCTTTTGATGAAATGACTTTGTATGTTCGCCCAAGTGAATTGCCTGCGATTGCCCGCACACTACGCGACGAGCCAGGCTTACGATTTGAAGTCTGTCTTGGGGTAAGTGGCGTTCATTACCCGGATCAAACCGATCG
>VFKC01000124.1 GCA_009885745.1 Actinomycetota bacterium | reverse complement strand
GCCCAAGTGAATTGCCTGCGATTGCCCGCACACTACGCGACGAGCCAGGCTTACGATTTGAAGTCTGTCTTGGGGTAAGTGGCGTTCATTACCCGGATCAAACCGATCGTGAAATTCATGCGGTTTATCATTTCCGTTCAATCACACACAACCGAATTGTGCGCGTTGAAGTAATCGTTCCCGATGCGAATCCGCATCTGCCATCAATCATGGCTATTTATCCAACTAATGATTGGCACGAACGAGAGATGTTCGATTTCTTCGGCGCAGTTTTTGATGGCCACCCACATTTAACCCGAATTCAAATGCCAGACGATTGGCAAGGACATCCACAACGTAAGGATTACCCACTTGGTGGCGTCCCAGTTGAATACAAGGGCGCAACAATTCCGCCACCTGATACGCGGAGGTCTTATAGCTAATGACTGATTCATACGCACCGTCTTACGAGACAACCGAAGGCCGCGTTTACACGGTTCAAGGCCAAGACTGGGACACAGTTCTAGGCGCTCCTGCAGGTGAGCACGAACGAGTCATCGTAAACATGGGCCCACAACACCCATCAACACACGGTGTTTTGCGCCTAATCCTGGAACTTGATGGTGAGACAGTGACCGAAGCCCGCTGTGGCATTGGCTACCTACACACGGGCATTGAGAAGAACCTTGAGTATCGCTCTTGGACCCAAGGCGTGACCTTTGTAACTCGCATGGATTATTTGTCACCGTTTTTCAATGAGACTGCATATTGCCTCGGCGTTGAAAAGCTGCTTGGGATAACCGATCAGATTCCAGAGCGTGCCACGGTTATTCGCGTCATGATGATGGAACTAAATCGTGTTTCCTCACACCTGGTTGCTCTTGCCACCGGCGGGATGGAACTTGGCGCGCTGACCGCAATGATCTTTGGTTTCCGCGAGCGCGAATCCATCTTGGACCTGTTCGAATTAGTCACCGGACTTCGGATGAACAGTGCCTACATCCGTCCAGGTGGAGTTGCGCAAGATTTGCCTGCGGGCGCCGAAGAGCAGATTCGCAAAACCATTAAGGCATTGCCTCGTCGCATGAAAGACACAGCAGACATGCTCGTGGATAACTCAATCTGGTTAGCGCGTACCAAAAACATCGGCAAGTTAGATCTGGCTGGTTGTATGGCGCTTGGCATCACCGGGCCAGTGCTTCGTTCAACTGGTTTGCCACAAGATCTGCGCAAATCAAATCCATATTGTGGATATGAAAACTACGAATTTGATGTCATGACGCAAAACACTTCAGATGCTTATGGTCGCTTCTTGATTCGTCTAACTGAGATGCAACAGTCGCTAAACATCGTTGATCAGTGTCTTGATCGTTTAGCACCAGGTCCCGTCATGGTTGAAGACAAGAAGATTGCTTGGCCTTCACAGTTGTCTATCGGTTCTGATGGTCAAGGAAACTCACTTGCACACATCAAGCACATCATGGGCGAATCAATGGAAGCTTTGATTCACCACTTCAAGTTAGTAACCGAAGGCTTCAACGTTCCTGCAGGTCAGGTTTACAGCGCAGTTGAATCTCCTCGTGGCGAACTTGGGGTGCACATGGTTTCTGATGGTGGCACTCGCCCATACCGAGTTCACTATCGCGATCCTTCCTTTACAAACTTGCAGGCAGTAGCAGCAATGGCTGAAGGCGGCCAAGTGGCTGATGTTATTGCCGCCGTTGCTTCAATCGACCCTGTTATGGGGGGAGTGGATCGCTAAATGTCACTAACTCAACAAACGCGCGACAAGGCTCGCGAAATTATTTCACGCTATCCGCAGGCACGATCGGCTTTACTGCCAATGTTGCATCTAGTTCAAGCCGAAGAAGGCTTTGTTAGCGCTGATGGCATAGCACTTTGTGCTGAAGAGCTTGCGCTTACTACTGCTGAAGTTGCTGCCGTGGCCACTTTCTACACGATGTATCACCGCAAACCTGCCGGCGAGTATCACATCGGTGTTTGCATCAACCCAGGCTGTGGAATTCTGGGTGGCGATGCCATTTGGGCAAAGGTTACTGATCGACTTGGCATTGGCCATGACGAAGTTACCGAAGATGGAAAAATTAGTCTTGAGCGCATCGAATGCCAAGCAGCTTGCACCCATGCACCGGTCATGACAGCGAACTGGGAATTCTTGGACAACATGACTCCAGAATCTGCAATTGATGTCATCGATAAGTTAATCGACGGACAAGCAGTGCAAAGTACTCGTGGACCGAAAATTCCAACCTTCAAGGAAAATGAATTGCTCCTTGCTGGATTCGATGACGGTCTTGTTGATTTCGGCGGGCAAGCAGATGCATTCATGCTTGCTGGTCTTAACCGCGCCAAGGAACTTGGCCAGTCTGCTCCGGAGGGCACCAAGTGACTCTGACTCCTGTATTAACTGCGCACTGGGATGAAGCAGATTCCTATTCCATCGCTGGTTACATGCGCCATGGTGGTTACAGTGCTTTCAAAAAAGCATTCACATCAACACCCGACGACATCATTAATTTAGTTAAAGATTCTGGTCTTCGTGGTCGTGGCGGCGCTGGCTTCCCAACTGGTTTGAAGTGGAGCTTTGTTCCGCAAAACGATGGCAAGCCGCACTACCTAGTTATCAATGCGGATGAATCAGAGCCTGGCGCTTGCAAAGACATCCCATTGATGATGGCTAACCCACATTCGCTAATCGAAGGAATCATCATTTCTGCGTATGCGATGCGCGCGAATCATGCATTCATTTATATCCGCGGTGAAGTGCCACAAGCTTTTCGTCGAGTTAATAACGCCATCCGCGAGGCATACACCGCCGGTTACCTTGGCAAAAACATCATGGGATCAGGTTTTGATCTTGAAGTTGTTTTGCACGCTGGCGCCGGTGCATACATTTGTGGTGAAGAAACTGCGCTCCTAGATTCCCTTGAAGGTCGTCGCGGTCAGCCACGTTTGAAGCCACCGTTTCCTGCGGTGTCTGGACTTTACGCATCGCCATCTTGTGTAAACAATGTTGAGACAATCGCGAACATCCCATCGATCGTGAACAACGGCGTTGATTGGTTCCGTTCATTTGGTACCGAAAAATCTCCGGGCTTCAAATTGTTTGCCGTTTCAGGCCACGTGAATCGCCCAGGCATTTACGAAGCTCCGCTTGGAATCACAATGCGTGAACTGCTTGAGCATGCGGGTGGTGTTCGCAATGGTCATTCGGTTAAGTTCTGGCTACCTGGTGGCTCATCAGTGCCAATGCTTACGCCAGATCTGCTTGATACGCCATTGACGTACGAAGACATCGCTGCCGCGGGATCAATGTTGGGTACTGGAACGCCAATGATTTTTGATGAAACAACCTCGGTTGTGCGCGCTGTTACTGGTTGGTTGTCTTTCTACAAGCACGAGTCTTGTGGCAAGTGCACACCATGTCGTGAAGGCACTTATTGGATCAGTGATTTACTTCATCGCTTTGAAGAAGGCCATGGCACCGAATCAGATCTCGACAAACTAGTTGAACTTTGTGGTCAGATTGCTGGGCGCTCGTTCTGTGCTCTTGGTGATGCAGCTGCAACGCCATTCCCGGCTGCGCTTAAGTACTTCCGCGATGAGTTTGTGCAGGCAACGCACACCCCAGCGAATGAAACTTATGACCCAACAGCCGCCACTGTATTTGCTGGAGTTACTCGATGACTGTAACCACTCAAACCGTAACTGTCACAGTTGACGGCGTCACAATTGAAGTGCCAGCGGGCACTTTGATTATTCGTGTTGCCGAAATGTTGGGCACTGCGATTCCACGTTTTTGCGATCACCCACTTTTAGAGCCAGTGGCTGCCTGCCGCATGTGCCTTGTTGAAGTTGAAGGACAAGGCAAACCTGTTCCTTCATGTGCAGTGACTGTTGCTGATGGCATGATTATTAAGACTCAGCACACCAGCGAATTGGCCGAGAAGGCACAAGCCGGTGTGATGGAATTCTTGCTAATTAATCACCCGTTAGATTGTCCAGTCTGCGACAAGGGTGGCGAATGTCCCCTTCAAAATCAGGCTATGACAAACGGTCGTGGGGAAACTCGTTTTGATGGCGTTAAGCGCACATTCCCCAAGCCAATCAATGTCAGTGCCCAAGTTCTTCTTGATCGCGAGCGTTGCGTTTCTTGCGCTCGCTGTACTCGATTCGCCGACCAGATTGCTGGTGACCCATTCATTGAGTTACTTGAGCGTGGATCAAAGCAGCAAGTAGGTATTTCTGAAGACCAACCTTTTGATTCATATTTCTCGGGTAACACAATTCAGATTTGTCCGGTTGGCGCCTTAACTAGTGCCAAGTACCGTTTCCGTTCCCGCCCATTCGACCTCGTCAGCACTCCGACTGCCTGTGAGCATTGCGCTGCCGGTTGTGGATTGCGCACCGACATTCGTCGCGGCACAGTTATGCGTCGTCTTGCTTGGGATTCCCCGGAAGTAAACGAAGAGTGGAACTGCGATAAGGGTCGCTTTGCATTCCCTTACATCAAGGAAAATCGTCTAACAACACCATTGGTTCGCGACGAAGAAGGCAATTTAGTTCCTGCCTCTTGGCCCGAAGCAATCCGCGTGGCTGCTGCTGGCTTGCAGGCAACGGGGCAAGCAACTGGTGTACTTACTGGTGGACGTCTTACCAACGAAGATGCATCAGCGTATGGAGCATTTGCTCGTGGCGTACTTGGTACAAATGATGTTGATTTCCGAGCCCGCAGCACTAGCGATGAAGAAACAGCATTCTTAGCTAACCATGTTGCAGGTAAGTCACTTGAGGTAACTTACGGCGATCTAGAAACTGCACAGTCAGTCCTGCTCGTTAACTTCGAGCCTGAAGATGAATCACCAATTGTTTTCTTGCGTTTACGCAAGGCTGCTCTGTCTGGCAAAACAAAAGTTTTTGCAATCGCGCCATACATGACAGCTGGCCTAGCAAAGATGAAGGGCACGCTCATTGCCGCAAGTCCAAGCAGTGAAGTTAAAGCACTTCTAGGGGCAGTAGAAAATCTGTCTGCCCAAAGCATTGTGCTTGTTGGCGAACGTGCTGCCCAAACACCAGGTTTATTGAGTGCGGTTGCCGAGCTAGTTGCCACAACTGGCGCTCGACTTGCATGGATCCCACGCCGTGCCGGTGAACGCGGATCATTGGATGCGGGTCTTCTGCCAATCGGTGGTAGAAATACAACAGACATCATCAATGCAGTCGGTCAAGATATTTCAGGACTGCTTATTGCAGGTGTTGGTGTTGAAGATGTTGCTGCCAATCTAATCGAAGCAATTGAAAGCGCTGATTTTGTAGTCTCACTTGAAACACGCCACTCTGCAGTAACTGAAAGAGCAGATGTTGTGTTACCAGTTGCAGCTGTAACTGAAAAGAGTGGAACATTCCGCAACTGGGAAGGTCGCGATCGTGCATTTGATACGGTGGCCGCAGTTCCAGGATCCATCAGCGATGCAGCAGTTCTTGAAGAACTTGCGCATGAGATGGGTGCAACTTTGACAGTAAGTGACTTCTGGGCAACGGCTACTAAGCCAGCACTTGTTGCTAGTGGCAACGACAGCGTTTCGCCTGGAGCAGGTCAAGCAATTTTGAGTTCATGGCGTCATCTGCTCGACAAGGGAACATTGCAAGAAGGCGAACCATTCCTGGCGGCGACTTCTCGTGTTGGTGTTATCCGCGTTAGCCCAGCAACAGCTGCCACCTTGAATTTAATTGATGGCGCGACTGCCACGGTAACTCACGAGGAAACAGCCGTGAGCGCACCAGTAATTGTTACTGCCAACATGGCCGAAGGCGTTGTTTGGCTGCCAGCAAATACTGAAGGCACTGCTCTTAATCTGCCTTCGGGAACATGTGTCACTGTCACTTCAGGAGGTGTTGCATGAATTCTTCCATTCGAGCAGAAGCCGTAGGCGATTTATCGCTATTTGGCATGGACAACATCTGGATTATTTTGCTAAAGGTGCTTGGCATCTTTGTGATCATGGTCGTAATGACGCTTCTGACTATCTGGGCAGAACGACGCATAGTTGGCCGGATGCAGATGCGTATTGGGCCAAACCGAGTTGGACCTTTTGGGTTATTGCAGTCGCTTATGGACGGCATCAAGCTTGCGCTCAAAGAGGAAATCATTCCTAAAGGTGTGCACATTGCGGTCTATTGCATCGCACCAGTTGTCGCAGCAACCACCGCATTCCTAACCTTCGCTGTTATTCCACTTGGCCCAACAGTTTCAATCTTCGGTCAACAAACTCCGTTACAGCTAACAGACTTCCCGGTTTCGGTTCTGTATGTTTTGGCAATTGCTTCAATTGGTATCTATGGCATCGTTCTAGCTGGCTGGGCATCTGGTTCTACTTACCCGCTACTTGGTGGCCTGCGTTCCAGTGCGCAAATGATTAGTTACGAAATTGCGATGGGCTTGTCATTTGTTGCGGTTTTCCTTTACGCCTCTTCAATGTCAACTTCACAAATTGTGGCAGCCCAAGCAAATGTTTGGTACGTAGTGCTTTTGCTACCGTCCTTCATCATCTACACCACCGCAATGGTGGGGGAAACAAACCGTGCGCCATTCGATCTTCCTGAAGCCGAAGGCGAGCTCGTTGGTGGCTTCCATACTGAATATTCATCTTTAAAGTTCGCGCTGTTTTTCTTGGCTGAATATGTGAACATGGTGACGGTTTCCGCAATGGCAACAACTTTGTTCCTGGGCGGTTGGCGTGCACCTTGGCCAATTTCAATTTGGTCTGGCGCAAATGTGGGCTGGTGGCCAATGCTTTGGTTCTTCGGCAAGGTCTTTGCTTTCTTGTTCATCTTCATTTGGCTACGCGGAACATTGCCACGTATGCGTTACGACCAATTCATGAAGTTTGGTTGGAAAGTACTTATTCCAACTTCCATCGTTTGGATCATGATCGTGGCTGTTGCTCGTTACCTGCGTAATTCCGGTGGCCTTGATTCACAGACTCTCTTGATTTTTGCTGGGGTAGTCCTGCTGGTCGGAGTAGCCATTTCCTATGCGCTGGAAATCCGCAAAAAGAAGAGCGACGAACTGCAAGAACAAGCAGAATTCGATGCTGCCAATGAAGAATTCAACCCGTACGCTGGCGGATTCCCAGTTCCACCAATGCCAGGTCAAACTGCACAAGTTTCACGACATGTTCCGGTAACCGTGCCGGCTACTCCTATTAATCCAGGTCAGGAGCAGTAATGCCAGAATTGCCACAAATAATCCGCGGATTTGGCGTCACATTCTTATCAATGTTTAAGAAGGTGACTACCGAGCAGTATCCAGAAGAGCGCGACAAGTATCCACCAAAGCCGCGCTTCCATGGCCGTCATCAACTAAACCGTCACCCTGATGGTTTAGAAAAGTGCATCGGTTGCGAACTTTGTGCTTGGGCCTGTCCAGCCGATGCTATTTATGTTGAAGGCGCAGACAACACCGAAGAGGAGCGTTTCTCACCAGGTGAACGCTATGGTCGCGTTTACCAGATCAACTACTTGCGTTGCATCCTTTGCGGACTTTGCATTGAGGCTTGTCCAACGCGTGCATTGACTATGACAAATGAATATGAGTTGGCTGATAACTCTCGAGCCAGTTTAATTTTCACTAAAGAAGATTTGCTTGCCCCACTACTTGCCGGCATGACCGAAGCTCCACATGACATGGCGCCAGGTACTACCGCCCAGGATTATTACGAAGGCACAGTCACCGGACACATTCATCCAGAAAAGACTGATGACTAATGAATGGTGAAAGTGTAATTTTCTGGGTAACTGCATTTTTTGCGATTGTTGGCGCTGTTGGCATGATCGCTTCGCGTAAGGCAGTTCACAGTGCGCTATGGGTTGCTTTCGCCATGGTGAATCTAGCAATTCTGTATTTCTCACTTGAAGCGCCATTCCTAGGGACAACACAGATTGTTGTTTACACCGGCGCAGTAATGATGCTTTTCCTTTTCGTGCTAATGATTGTCGGTGTTGATTCAAGTGATTCACTCCTAGAAACAATCAAGGGTCAGCGCCTGCTTGCAATCCTTTTCGCTTTTTCTTTCGGTGGAATGCTTGTCGCTGGTATCACCAGCAATGGACCAGCAAAGGTTGTTGGATTAACGGCGGCCAACACTGAAAGTGGCGGCAACATGCAGGGGCTGTCACAACTTATTTTTGGTAAGTACCTGCTTGCTTTCGAAGCCACTTCAGCCTTGCTGATAACTGCTGCCTTGGGTGCGATGGTTCTTGCCCATCGTGAGCGTTGGACTCCACGTAAAACGCAAGATCAGCTACAACGTGAACGCACACTCAGCGGTCACCCGACGCCACTGCCAACTCCAGGTGTGTTGGCCCGACATAATTCCGTCGATACTCCAGCGCTACTTCCAGATGGCACAGCATCGGAAATTTCCTTACCAGCTCCATTTCGGGGAACAAGTGAAGTTGAATCAGGTCCAACCGAGGTAACCAAGTGAATCCAAACAATTACCTAGTCCTTGCTGCCATTCTTTTTACGATTGGCGCACTCGGAGTTTTAGTTCGCAGAAATGCAATCATCGTGTTCATGAGCGTTGAAATGATGCTCAACGCGGCAAACTTAGCTTTTGTTGCCGCCGCACGCTCAACTGGAACTCTTGATGGCCAAGTTGCCGCATTCTTTGTAATGGTCGTTGCCGCCGCTGAAGTAGTAGTTGGCTTAGCAATCATTGTGACAATTTTCCGTACCCGTCGCTCGGCTTCAATTGATGAAGCCAGTCTGCTTAAGTACTAAGGAATAGGTATGACTGCTGCTCTCATTGGCTTGCCGCTTTTTGGCGCTGCCACACTCTTACTAGGTGGACGACGAACGAACGCTTGGGGACACTTCTTTGCTGTAGCCATGTCAGCGTCTTCATTCTTTGTTGGCATCTTCTTATTCATCCAAATGTTAGGTCGAAGCGGCGAAGAACGTGCGGTCGGTCAATACTTATTCGATTGGATCAGCGTAGGCAGATTCCATGTGCCATTCGGTTTGCACATTGATCAGCTTTCGATGGTTTTCGTATTACTGATTACTGGCGTTGGAACTTTAATTCACGTTTACTCAATCGGCTACATGGAACACGATCCAAATCGTCGTCGTTTCTTTGCCTATCTGAATCTCTTCGTCGCAGCGATGTTGCTATTAGTTCTGGCTGATAACTACTTGTTGCTTTACGTGGGTTGGGAAGGCGTAGGTCTTGCCTCATACTTGCTAATCAGTTTCTACCAACACAAGCCATCTGCAGCAGCTGCTGGTAAAAAGGCATTCATCGTTAACCGAGTCGGAGACGTTGGTCTTTCAATTGCCGTCATGCTGATGTTCGTAACTTTTGGCACCGTCACTTTTGAAGGTGTCGCTGCTGGTGCGCCACAGGCAGCACCGAGTCATGTCACTTGGATCGGTTTAGCCCTACTACTTGCTGCATGCGGTAAGAGTGCGCAATTCCCGTTACAGTCTTGGTTGCTTGATGCGATGGAAGGCCCGACTCCGGTGTCTGCACTAATCCACGCAGCGACCATGGTTACCGCTGGCGTCTACCTAATCACTCGCGCACATGCCATCTTTGACCTTTCCTCGACCGCACGAACTGCAGTTGTAACTATCGGTGCTATCACTTTGCTACTCGGTGCCTTCATTGGTACGGCAAAAGATGACATCAAAAAGGGACTTGCTGGTTCAACTATGAGTCAGATCGGTTACATGATTTTGGCCGCTGGTCTTGGTCCCGCTGGTTACGTTTTTGCGATCTTCCACCTACTTACTCACGGTCTTTTCAAAGCCGGGTTATTCCTTGGTGCAGGTTCGGTAATGCATGGCATGAACGATGATGTGAACATGCGTCACTACGGCGCACTGCGTACCGCGATGAAAATCACTTACGCAACATTTGGTCTCGGATACTTGGCAATTATTGGTGTTCCGCCATTTTCCGGTTTCTGGAGCAAGGATGAAATCATCCATGCGGCCTTTGGGCAAAACATTTACATCGGATTGGCAACTTTGCTAGGTGCTGGAGTTACTGCTTTCTACATGACCCGCATGATGGCAATGACATTCTTTGGCGAGGCTCGTTGGGAAAAGGGTATTCATCCGCATGAATCACCAGCAACTATGACTGCACCGATGCTGATTCTGGCTCTTGGTTCTGCTTTCGGTGGCTTGCTACTTGTTTTTGTCGGCGACATAGAGGGCTGGCTTGAGCCAATTGTCGGTATCGGCCATTCGGATCATGCGGTATCAAATACGATTTTGATTCCAGTAACTCTCTTGGTGGTACTTGTCGGCGCAGGCTATGGCTGGATGACTTATGGTCGTCGCCCAGTTCCAGTGGTTGCCCCAGAGAATGTCTCATTGCTAACCCGCGCAGCGCGCGCAGATGCATATGGTGATGCGCTCAATGAGGCAGTATTCATGCGCCCTGGTCAGTACCTAACTCGCGCACTTGTGTGGTTTGATTCCAAGGCGATTGATGGAACTATCGGTGGGCTATCTGCTGCTATCGGTGGTCTATCTGCCCGTGGCCGCAAATTGCAAAATGGTTATGCCCGTTCGTATGCATTGACCATGCTTGGCGGAGCCGTATTGATTGCATTCGTTCTACTTCTAGTGAGGCTCTAACCATGTTGACCATCTTGATGCTGATCCCACTACTTGGATCGATTGCGGTTTTCGCGCTTCCGGCTGCGCGAGAGACGCTAGCTAAGCAAATTGCACTAGGAATCTCGATAGTCACCGCCTGCGGGGCTGTCTTTCTAACCACTCGACTATCAGGTCTTGGTGGCGGATTTGCTGTGACCGAAAAACACGACTGGATTCCGGCATTTGGAATTTCTTGGTCGTTAGGTATTGATGGAATTTCCGGCGTATTAATCGTCATGGCGACTTTGCTTGTGCCACTTGTGATTATTGCTGGCTGGAATGATGTTGAAAAAATCGGTCGCGGAACAGTAAAGGGATTCTTTTCTCTTATCTTGATTCTTGAAGTCTTTATGATTGGTGTTTTTGCGGCTACTGATTTGTTCCTGTTCTATGTTTTCTTCGAAGCGATGTTAGTCCCCGTCTACTTCCTAATCGGTCGATTTGGTGGACCACAACGCGCGTATGCCGCCATGAAGTTCTTGTTGTATTCACTTGTCGGTGGATTGTTCATGCTGGCTTCATTGATTGGTTTGTATGTCGTTTCCGAACGCCAACTGGGTAAAGGAACATTTGATTTCTCTGCGTTAGCAAACATGAATATTGATCCGGCGACTCAAAAGGTTTTGTTCCTAGGTTTCTTCTTTGCTTTTGCAATCAAAGCGCCAATGGTTCCTTTCCACACTTGGCTACCCGATGCAGCCGCTGAATCAACACCAGGAACTTCAACTTTGCTTGTTGGTGTCTTAGATAAGGTCGGAACTTTCGGAATGATCCGAATTCTGCTTCCAATTTTCCCTGAGGCAAGTAAGTACTACACGCCGATAATTATCATCTTGGCGGTAATCAGTATTTTCTATGGTGCGCTTTTGGCAATTGGTCAGACAGACATGATGAGACTAATCGCATTCTCGTCGGTTTCTCACTTTGGATTCATTGTTATGGGCATTTTCGCCATGACCTCACAAAGTATGAGTGGCGCTACTTTCTACATGGTCAACCATGGTTTCTCAACGGGAGCACTTTTCCTTGTTGTTGGTTTCCTGGTTTCGCGTCGAGGTTCAAAGAAGATCGAAGACTTTGGCGGTGTATCTAAGGTTGCCCCAGTGCTTGCTGGCGTCTTTTTAATCTCAGGCCTTTCATCTTTGGCGCTGCCAGGAATGTCCAGTTTCGTATCTGAGTTTTTGGTTCTGCTTGGAACCTTTAGTGTCTATAAAGACGTAGCGATTATTGCGACCTTTGGCATTGTGCTGGCTGCTTTCTACATTCTTTGGATGTATCAGCGCACTATGACTGGTGTTCCATCAACTGAAGTAACAGAGACTGTCACTGAGATTACAAAGCGTGAACTAGCAGCAATCGTGCCAATCTTGGCCGTCATTATTGGTCTGGGCATTTTCCCTCAGGTCGCATTAAAAGTTATCAATCCAACCGTGAATCAGATTCAAACTCACGTTGGTTTGTTTGATCCAGTGGCAAGCACAACTCCTTCAGAAAGTGGCTCATGAAGAATTCATTTGAGTACGCAGCATTAGCGCCAATTGTAGTTTTGCTTGGCGCTGGAGTTTTCTCCATCCTGATTGAAGCGTTTGTTCCTCGCACATCGCGACGTATCTGCCAGTTGTTTTTAGTCCTTGGCAGTCTGGCTTTGTCATTTGGCTATGTATTGATCAACGCTACAAAAACACTAGTTGGCGATCCTGCTACCAATGGTGGGCAAACTCATGGCCTTCGTCAGTTTGCGGTCAATGGCGCCACAGTAATTGATGGTGCAGGTTTATTCTTGCAAGGAACTTTGATTCTGATTGCATTTGTTGCCGCTTTGCTACTTGCTGAAAATCAAGTCGATCCGCAAGGCGATGCTTTTGCAGCACGATCATCAACTTTGCCTGGTAGTGAAGATGAACGACAGTTCACTGCCCAAGGTTGGACTCAAACCGAGATTTGGCCACTGTACTTATTCTGCGTTGGTGGCATGGTGTTATTCCCAGTTGCCAATGATTTCTTAACTATGTTTGTGGCGCTAGAAGTATTCTCGCTACCGCTATACCTAATGGCCGGGATGGCACGTCGTCGCAGATTGTTAAGCCAAGAAGCAGCACTAAAGTATTTTGTGCTGGGCGCATTTTCTAGTGCATTCTTCTTGTTCGGCTCGGCACTAATTTACGCAGTGACCGCGACTATGAACTTCGGTCAAGTTTCCGTCGCATTAGAAAATGCTGGACAAGACACTTTGGTCATAACTGGAATCGGAATGATAGCTATTGGCTTGTTATTCAAAGTTGGCGCTGTGCCATTCCACCAGTGGATACCTGATGTCTACCAAGGATCACCAACTGCGTTAACTGCGTTCATGGGTGCTGCAACTAAGGTCGCTGCATTCGCAGCGATGCTGCGGGTGTTCTATGTAGCTTTTGGTGGCATGCGTTGGGATTGGCGTCCAATGTTTTGGGTTGTTGCAATCTTGACGATGCTGATTGGCTCCATCTTGGCGGTAACGCAAACGGACATTAAGCGCATGTTGGCATTCTCATCAATAGCGCATGCTGGCTTCCTACTTCTTGGCGTAATCGCCACAAGTGCGAGCGGACTTTCCAGTTCTTTGCTTTATCTATTTGCATACGGCTTCACGACTATTGGCTCATTTGCTGTGGTCTCGCTAGTTCGTGATGCGGCCGGCGAAGCAACGCACCTATCGCAGTGGGCCGGACTTGGTAAAAAGTCACCAGTTGTCGCCACAAGTTTTGCCCTGTTCCTGTTGGCACTTGCTGGTATTCCATTAACTAGCGGATTCACTGGAAAATTTGCAATCTTCACCGCTGCTATTGGCGGTGGAGCAACTCCGCTAGTAATCGTTGCAGTCATTGCCAGTGCAATTGCCGCATTCTTTTACGCTCGAGTAATTGTGTTGATGTTCTTCACTGAGCCTCCAGTTGATGGGCCAAATGTGGTAATTCCAAGTTGGTTTACCAAAATCGCAATTGGTGTGAGCGTGGCAGTTACTTTATTAATCGGTGTTTTCCCTCAGCCACTGATTGATTTAATTGTCAGCTCTGGAATTTTCGCAAGCTAATTTTTCTTAACAGGCAATCTGTGCCTAATGATGCAAGGATGAAGTGTGACTGTGATGTTCCCCGCCGAATTAGCTTCGCTCGAAGCTAGATTAGTGACGGGTCTTGAGGCAATTGAAAACCGATTGCACCAAGAAATTGCAAGCGAGTACGAACTTGCGGATATCACTGCTCGGCATTTAGTCGAAGCCGGTGGCAAGCGCTTCCGTCCGCTACTTGTCCTTTTAGCCTCGCAGTTTGGTGATGATCAAGCCAGCGGAGTCGTGCCGGCTGCAGTCGTTGTCGAACTCACCCATCTGGCAACTTTGTATCACGACGATGTTATGGACGAAGCCGAAGTACGCAGAGGCGCACAGTCGGCGAATAGTCGTTGGGGTAATACCGTCGCGATCTTAAGTGGCGACTTCTTATTTGCTCGTTCGTCTAAATTACTGGCCGAACTCGGACCTGAAGCCGTGCGCGTACAGGCAGAAACTTTCGAACGCCTAGTTATTGGTCAGTTGCGCGAAAGTGTGGGACCTAAAGCTGGGGAAGACCCAATCACACATCATCTTGGCGTACTCGCCGACAAAACTGGATCGCTGATTGCGGCTGCTGGACGATATGGCGCGATGATGGCAGGCGTATCTGCTGAACTAACAAATGAAATCGCAAACTTTGGCGAAAGCATTGGCATCGCATTCCAACTTAGCGATGACTTACTAGACATTGAATCTGATAATTCGGGTAAGACGCCTGGCACTGATTTGCGCGAAGGAATCAGAACTTTGCCCGTCCTACTTGCGCTTACCGATCCACAAACGAGTGAAACTTTGCGTGACCTTTTGAGCCGCCCGCTTACAAATCATATTGAGCACGCTCAAGCTCTGGCAGAACTAAGAGCCCACCCTGCCATGGATCAGGCGAGACTTGTTCTAGATGAATGGATAGCGCGGGCAGTCACTGCCTTAGAGCCGTTGCCTGACGGGGATGCTAAAACTGCCTTGCGCACTTTGTGCGACAGTATTGCTAGCCGCAGCATTTAGTCCTAATTACTTAGGAAACATCCCAAGTATCTTTACCCTTTAACAATGCGCCAAGATTGCCTGGACCAGATTTAGCTTTTGCCTGATCTAATTGTTCTCGCACGAGCCGGTCATATGAAGGTCGATGTACGTCGCGGAAAACTCCAATTGGGGTATCTTGCAAAGTTTCGGGATGAGACAAACGCGACAAACTGAAAGCAAAAGCCGGATCAGCTGCGTGTGCATCATGAATCACAATAGAGTCAGCAGCTACATCAGCAACTGAAGCAACGCGCAAAGTGCCATTGTCATCGCGGACAACACATCTATCGCTGTTGGCGCCAAAGATAATCTTTTCGCCATGCTCAAGTCGAATTGTCACATCATCTTTTCTTTCAGAATCTTTGAGTGGATCCCATGCGCCATCATTGAAGATGTTGCAGTTCTGATAAATCTCAATCAGCGCGGTACCTTCATGTGCGGCCGCTGCTCGCAAAACAGATTGCAAATGCTGACGATCGCTATCGATGGAACGGGCAACGAAGGTTGCTTCAGCGCCAAGGGCTACTGACAAAGGATTGAATGGATAATCAATGGAACCCATTGGTGTGCTCTTAGTGATTTTGCCAATTTCAGAAGTTGGTGAGTATTGGCCCTTGGTCAAGCCATAAATCCTATTGTTGAATAAAAGAATCTTGAGATTCACATTGCGGCGAAGCGCATGAATCAAGTGGTTACCACCGATTGAAAGTGCATCACCGTCACCAGTGACTACCCACACCGAAAGGTCAGGGCGAGATACGGAAAGACCAGTAGCAATTGCTGGGGCACGACCATGGATGGAGTGCATGCCGTAAGTGTTCATGTAATACGGGAAGCGACTTGAACAGCCAATGCCCGAAACAAAAACAATGTTTTCTTTCTTCACACCTAGTTCAGGCATGAAACTTTGCATAGCGGCCAAGATGGCATAGTCGCCACATCCAGGACACCAGCGAACCTCTTGGTCAGACTTGAAATCTTTAGCAGACTGCTTTGAGTCAGTTTTAGGTACGAGCGATAACGAGGCAAATGTCTCAGACATTTGAAATCACATCCTTGATGGCATCCATAAGTTCTTGTGTTTTGAAAGGTAAGCCACGGACTTGGTTGTAACCAATCGCATCGACTAAATATTTTGCGCGCAATAATAATGAGAGCTGACCAAGATTCATCTCGGGAATGATTACCTTGTCGTAAGCCTTAAGTACGTCACCAGTATTTGCTGGGAATGGATTTAAGTGGCGTAGGTGAGCGTGCGCAACATCTAGACCCTCAAGGCGCAACCTGCGACAAGCTGATTCAACCGGACCATAGGTTGAACCCCAACCAATAACTAAGACTTTGGCTTTTCCACTTGGATCATCGACCTCAAGCGGCGCGATTGTTTTGGCAATTCCATCAATCTTTGCTTGACGAATTCGAGTCATGAAATCGTGGTTTGCTGGATCATAAGAAATGTTTCCGCTACCGTCCGCTTTTTCGATTCCACCGATGCGGTGTTCCAAACCTTCAACGCCAGGCACAGCCCAAGGACGAGCCAGAGTTTCCGGATCGCGCTTGAATGGCCAAAAAACTTCAGTTCCATCAGGCATGGTGTGATTCGTACTATCTGCAAATTTCACATGTAGATCTGGCAGGGAATCTACATCTGGGACTAACCATGGTTCAGAACCGTTGGCTAGATATCCATCTGAGAGTAAGAAAACTGGGGTGCGATATGTAGTCGCGATGCGCACAGCTTCGATTGCTGCATCGAAACAATCCGCAGGTGATTGTGGGGCTACGATTGGCACCGGCGCTTCGCCATTTCGACCAAACATTGCTTGCAACAAATCCGCTTGCTCTGTCTTTGTAGGTAGACCAGTTGATGGTCCACCACGTTGAACATCAACAATGATCAGTGGTAATTCCAAAGCAACCGCAAGCCCGATTGTTTCGCTCTTGAGCGCAACACCAGGTCCTGAAGTTGTCGTTATGCCAATGAATCCGGCATAACTTGCGCCAAGTGCTGCACCAATTCCCGCAATTTCATCTTCTGCTTGGAAAGTATGCACACCGAATGACTTGTGCTTACTCAATTCATGCAGGATGTCAGAGGCTGGCGTGATTGGGTATGAACCAAGAAAAATAGGTAGTTCAGATTGCACGGAGGCCGCGATTAATCCGTAGGACAAAGCCAAGTTGCCACTGATGTTTCGGTACGTGCCAGGTGGCATTGTCGCTGGTTTAACCACGAATTGATTTGAGAAACTTTCAGTTGTTTCACCAAAACTCCAACCGGCCTGTAACGCAGCTTTGTTGGCCGCAAGAATGTCAGGCTTGTTTCCAAATTTGGCTTCAAGGAATTCAATCGTTGGTTCTACTGGACGAGTAAATAACCAAAGCAGCATCCCCAAAGCAAACATATTCTTTGAGCGTTCGGCTTCCTTCTTCGTAACCTGAAATTCTGAAAGGGCAGCAACGGTCATGGAAGTGAGTGCAATTGGATGAACGTTGTAACCGTCTAGGCTGCCGTCATCCAGTGGGTTGGTTTCATAGCCAACCTTTGTTAAAGCGCGGTCACCAAATTCGTCAGTATTAACAATCAGATCGCCGCCAGGACGAAGTTCTTTTAAGTTGGCTTTCAACGCCGCAGGATTCATGGCAACTAAAACATGTGCGTAGTCACCTGGGGTCATGATGTCGTGATCACCGAAGTGCAGTTGGAAGGCTGAAACACCAGGCAGGGTGCCAGCAGGTGCGCGAATCTCAGCAGGGAAATCAGGCAAGGTAGTTAGGTCATTGCCGAATGCTGCAGTTGTTGAAGTGAACTGGTCTCCAGTTAGTTGCATACCATCGCCAGAATCACCAGCGAAACGGATACTTACTTGGTCTAACTCGACGACATCTTTGGCCACGAAGTCCTGCATTCCTTATGTGAAAAACTGATTTCTTTATTCTCCCATGCAACTTGTTGTGACAAATACAGGGACCCTCTATCCTCGCGCATTTGCCCAACTTCATCATCTACTGAAGGTGTCCTAGAGTCATAGGCATGGATGCACAAGTGAATTCAAATGCACTACGTGTACTCGAGGCAGGTTTGGCGTGCTGTGGAGTGGAGGCGGCGGCTTTGGACTTAGTCGCCGACGCTTTTACTCAGTTGGATGTTTCTGCTAAAGCCACTGCTCAAACCCACATTTTGGTAATTGCTGGAACGGTCACACACGCTATTTCAGATAGCGTTCGCGCTGCCTATGACGCCTTGGCCGAACCTAGAGTGGTTGTGGCATTTGGCGCATGTGCGATTACTGGTGGCCCATATTGGGATTCCTATGCCGTAATTCCAGGTGCGGACCAGGTCGTACCTGTCGACATCCATGTGCCTGGTTGTCCACCAGGACCAGTTGAGTTGCTAGCAGCAATCAAACAGGCATTAACGCTGGTGAATAAATGAGCATTGAATTCATTAAGACTCGTGAGCAAGATGGCGTAACTTGGCTTTGGGTTGAGCCAACTCAATGGCTTAGTACTCATGAACAGTTACTTAGCGATGGGGCAGTGCGCTTTGAGTGGCTAACTGCAACGCATAACTTAGGCGATGAATTTGTACTCACCACATGTGTTGCCAACGAAACGTTGACTCAAAGATGGATTATAAATTCAACCGTTCTTGATGCGCAGATTGCTTCTGTAGTCGGCGTGTACCCGCTTGCAGATTTTCATGAACGTGAAGTTGAGCAAATGTTTGGTGTCATATTCATCGGTGTTGATTCTCGGGATCCAGCTTTTGTTGCCCAATTTGCTGGCCATCCACTGCGCCGCGATTTCCAACTCGAACCAAGAGTGCAAACGCCATGGCCCGGAGCTGTTGAGCCAGATGAGAATGCGCGCCGCAGACCATCACTTCCACCAGGTGTTTTTTCGGAGTGGTCAAAGTGACGCAAATTCCAAATGAAGTGCCAGCCGAAAATCCGCATTCGACCATTGCGTTACACCCGTCGTCTTGCACATCATGCATGCTTTGTGTGCGTGAATGTCCTGATTGGTGCATCACAGTAACCGCGCACTCTGAACCTGATCCTGATGCACCGCAATACAGCAATGCTCGCCGCCAATCTATGAAAAATGTGCTGGACAGTTTCACAATTGATTTTGGTCAATGTATGTGGTGTGGCATCTGTATTGAAGTTTGCCCATTTGATGCCTTGTTCTGGTCAAGCGATGCAATGCCCCCAGCAACTTCGCGCGCCCAATTGATAATGGGAATCGATGAATTGGCTGCGAGTTTGCCCGGTGCGCGCAGATTGGATGGCTCAAAAGCGCCAAATGCAGCAGAACCGCCGAGCGGAAGACGCAAAAAGACCGACAAATAGGGCTTTTTGCCTTACGTGGGCTGAATTTCTTGGACGAACCTTCGCAAAGAATTCACCTGATTCAGCACAGTTTTTGTTGCTAATGTTGGGTTTATTCTGCCAAACTAAGCAGAATACGGGTTCTCTAACTTGTAGCAAGGGGTTTTGTGATGAACAGAGTAACTAAATTTTCGTTAGTTGCCTTTACTAGTGGTGCGGTGTTGCTTAGCGCACTCGCAGGCGCAACTGCACAGCCATCAACCTCGAATAACTCTGCCACCAAAAATACCAAGCCTGTTGTTAAAGTCGTTCCAGCCAAAACAACCGCCGCGCAAAAAGCCGCTGCGAAAAAAGCTGCTCTTAAGCGAGCTGCGGCAAAGAAGGCTGCTGCTAAGAAAGCTGCTGCCAAGCGTTTAGCCGCAAAGAAAGCCGCCGCTAAGAAAGCTGCTGCCAAGCGTTTAGCTGCTAAGAAGGCTGCTGCTAAGAAAATT
>VFKC01000131.1 GCA_009885745.1 Actinomycetota bacterium | reverse complement strand
TTAATGGCACTGGCAACAAGATTGATGCCTATGTTCACTCCAATGTGCTCTATCGCCAAAATTCCTGCCAGCAGAGCGGCGTATATCGCAAATCTAGTATGACTGTGACGCTTAAAAATGATGCACCCAGCACAGGGTTGCCCCCATATACGACAGGCCGTCTAGACCTAGGGCCTGGCAAAGAACGAACTCAACCTGGTTCAACAAAAATGTTGGTTTATGTTCATGTTCCGATAGGTTCGGCATTTATTTCAGCAGGTGTGGGATCTACCAGCGTGCGATACTTTTCCATAGGCACTGATCAGGGACGCACTGTATGGGTGTTTGCCTTACCAATTGGTGCAAGTTCAACGAAACAATTAAAAGTGAATTTCCTAGAGCCGGCATTTGCAGGTGTGCCATCGCCAAAGATGTCACCACAAGCCATGACAAATCCAATGAAGATCACAATTAAAACCGCCCCTAGTTGCTAGATGAGGGGCCCATTGTGGTTCATGTGCCTAAAGGTAAAATTTGCAAATGGTTGGCATTAATTTTGGTGGCTCAAAGCAAATGCTCTAAGGTTGGGTAAATGGAATTACTGCAATGGATTCAGGTTCTTCGTAAACGCTGGAAGCCGATCGCAGCAAGCACTTTTGTTCTGGTGCTTTTGGCTGGAATCGCCACATTTACTGCCACCAAGTCATACACAGCTGAGGCCCGACTATTTGTGGCCACCACCAGCCAGACTTCGAATGCCAACGCATTTTCAGATGCACAATTTTCAAGCCAGCGCATTGCAACCTATACGCAACTGCTTAAAACCCCGCAGGTTTTAGCACCGGCGTCTAAGGCTCTGGGTTTTAAAATTGATAAGAATTTGGTTTCTGCCTCAAGCCCGCTGAACACAGTCATCATCGTGATCAACGCAACTGATACAAATTTAGTTCGTAGCGCCTACATAGCCAACGCAATTTCTGCACAATTAGCGCGAGCAATCCAAGAACTTGAAACTCCAGCTGGAGCACTTGCTACAACTTCTATCAAGGCAACTGTTGTGGAAAGGGCGACCCCACCAGAGGGTCCAAGTTCGCCCCGACCGAAACTCAACATTGCTCTTGGCCTGATTCTTGGCCTTGGACTCGGTGTTGCAATTGCATTGGCGCTTGAGACCTTAGATAACACAGTTAAGAGCTTGGATGAAGTTCTTATTGCCACTGGTAAGAATCCGATTGGGATTATTGGCTATGACTCATTGGCTGAGGGCCAACCAATTGCGACTATGAGCACTCGAAGCGCTCGTTCCGAAGGATACCGAGCGATCCGTACCAACTTGCAGTTCGTCGATGTTGACAATCCGCCACGCGTTATTGTGGTTGCCAGTTCACTGCCCGGTGAAGGTAAGACAACAACCGTTTTGAACATGGCTATTACATTTGCCCAAGCAGGACATAAAGTTTTATTGCTCGAAGCCGATTTGCGTAAACCTCGTCTGGCTCAGTACCTAGGTATCGACGGAACCGTTGGAC
>VFKC01000014.1 GCA_009885745.1 Actinomycetota bacterium | reverse complement strand
CTGGAAATAAACCTTGACATCGTTCTTGCTAGCGCCCAAGCAGTCGCCTCAGCGCCAACAGTAAATACTTTCCCGATTGCAAAAGAAGACATTGCGCTAATTGTGGCTGATGCAGTTGCGGCAAAGGATGTTCTGGCCACGATTAAAGACGCTGCCGGTGAATTGCTTGAGGATGTGCGCCTGTTTGATGTGTATCAAGGCGCACAGATTGGTGAGGGTAAGAAGTCACTGGCTTTTGCCATGCGCTTTAGAGCAAGTGATCGCACGCTTTCATCCCAAGAAGTGGCCCAAGCGCGTGAAGATGCAATTGCGGCTGCGCAAAAGCTTCATGGAGCGAGCCTGCGCGGATAGCAAGCAACTCTTTGTCGATTCAGTAGCGTCGAAAAATAGTTAAAAAAAGTTTCTTCTAGCACTATGCATTTATGCAATACTGTGTATAATTGATAAATGTCTACAGTTGCAATCGCCGGAGCATCAGGGTACGCGGGCGCCGAATTGGTGCGGTTATTGCAAAATCACCCTAATTTTGACCTGATAACGATTGCTGCTGGATCAAATGCGGGTAGCCGACTTGATGAAGTCCACCCGCAGTTTGCTGGCCAACCCGAACTTGCTGGCCTGATCTTCACCGAAACAACGCCAGAAATCTTGGCTAGCGCAGACCTTATTTTCCTTGCGCTGCCACACGGGCAATCTGCTTCGTTGATTTCGGGTTTGCCTGAATCGGCAAAAGTTGTTGATTTGGGCGCTGATTTCCGTCTGGAGAATGCAGCCGAATGGGACATGTATTACGGCGGAACACACGCTGGGACCTGGACTTACGGACTTGCTGAAATCCCTGGAAACCGCGAATTGATTGCCAGCGCATCCCGGGTAGCAAATCCAGGCTGTTATGCAACGGCGATTGCACTTGGTTTAGCACCGGTCGTCGCCGATGGCCTCATTGATTTGCAGGACATTGTCGTTGTGGCTGCTTCAGGTACTTCGGGTGCAGGTCGAGGCGCGGCAGTTAACTTGTTGGCAAGTGAAGTAGCTGGGGCGATGAGCACCTACAAGATTGGAGGGACTCATCAGCACACCCCAGAAATTGAGCAGACACTTCGCAATCTAGGTGGTCAGGATGTGACTATTAACTTCACGCCGATGCTTGCTCCGATGCCGCGTGGCATTTTGGCCAGCATCAGTGTGCGAACTGATGCCTCCTTGCAGGAACTTGAAATCTCGCTGGGCAATTTCTACTCGAATGAAACTTTTGTCACAGTATTGCCAGATGGCCAGTTACCCAATACTGCTGCCACCCTTGGTTCCAACGCGGTACACCTCCAAGTCGCCAAGGATTCACGCACATCACGCGCAACAATCGTTGTGGCGCTGGACAACTTGATCAAAGGCGCCGCTGGTCAAGCACTGCAAAATGCCAACATCATGTTTGGTTTGCCCGAAGCCCTCGGTCTTAGTGCAATTGGGGTGGCGCCATGAGCGTAACTTTCGCGCGAGGATTTCGCGCTAGCGGAGTTGCTGCTGGCCTAAAAGAATCCGGCAATAAAGATGTCGCGCTCGTGGTTAACGATGGGCCAATCTTTTCGGCCGCTGGAGTATTCACCTTAAATCGAATCAAAGCTGCACCAGTTTTATGGACCGAACAATGCGCAAAGTCCGGCGTTTTTCGCACAGTTGTCCTAAATTCTGGCGGCGCAAATGCCTGCACAGGTCCTGATGGTTTCGCTGACACTCATCAAACCGCTGAATTTATAGCTACTCAATTGGGTGTAGCGCCAATCGAAGTTGCTGTTTGTTCAACAGGCTTAATTGGCAAGCGTTTGCCGATGGACAAACTTCTGGTTGGAATCTCAAATAGCGTTGCTGAACTAAATGCTGACGGCGGTAGTGATGCTGCCCTTGCAATCATGACCACTGACAGCATCCCAAAGACTGCCACCTATGATTCCCCAGCCGGCTGGCGTATTGGTGGGATGGCAAAGGGTGCTGGAATGTTAGCGCCAGGTCTAGCAACCATGCTTGTCGTTCTTACTACTGATGCAATCGTCGGCGCTAAGAAACTCGATGCTGCTCTTCGTAAGGCAACAGCAAATACTTTTGATCGAATTGATTCTGATGGCTGTATGTCAACGAATGACACTGTTTTACTCTTAGCCTCGGGCGCTAGCGAAATTGATGCCGATTCTGATGACTTCGCTCAAGCAGTTCAGGTTGTTTGCGCTGATCTAGCTCGCCAGTTGATTGGCGATGCTGAAGGTTCAACCAAAGACATTCAGATTTTGGTCGAAGGCGCTCACTCAGAAGATGAAGCCGTAGAAGTTGCTCGAGTAATCGGGCGTAGCAACTTATTGAAGTGCGCGATTCATGGTGAAGACCCAAACTGGGGCAGAGTTCTGGCCGCGCTTGGCACAACATCTGCTCGGTTCGAACCCGATGCCATTGATGTTGATTTCAATGAAGTCGCTGTTTGCCGAAATGGTGCAGCGCTTGCAAGTGAACCAATTGTGGACCTGAGTCATCGCGAAGTACTTATTAAGGTCAACCTTCATGCGGGCAATGACTCAGCATCAATCTGGACTAACGATCTAACAGCCATGTATGTCCATGAGAATTCGGCGTATTCAACATGAGCAATAACCTAAGCGCCGGCGAAAAGGCCGCTGTACTCGTTGAAGCATTGCCTTGGTTAGAACGTTTCCAAGGAGCAACTGTTGTCGTTAAATTTGGCGGCAATGCGATGGTCGATGAGCAACTCATCAAAGCATTCGCTCAAGATGTCGTTTACCTTCATTTAAGTGGTTTACGTCCGGTTGTTATCCACGGTGGGGGTCCGCAGATCACTGCTGAACTTAATGCGCGTGGCGTTGAGTCCCAATTTCGTGGCGGCTATCGAGTGACAACCACAGAAGTTATGGAAGTTGTTCGTGAAGTTCTGGTTGAACAGGTCCAAAAACAACTTGTTCAGGCGATGAACGAACATGGCACATACGCCGTTGGAGTTTCTGGTGATCAAGATCAGATCCTGTTAACTCAGCGTCGCGATGTTTTAGTTGACGGCTTAGCCACTGATGTTGGACTTGTTGGAGACATAGTCTCGGTTAATTCCGCGCCACTTATTGAGTTGCTTGAAGCCAACTTGATTCCTGTACTTTCCACTGTCGGGATCGATGCAGAAGGTAACCGCTACAACGTCAATGCTGACACTGCAGCTGCTGCAATCAGCGCGGCATTAGGTGCCCAAAAACTAGTTTTTCTCACTGATGTTGCTGGACTATATCGAAACTGGCCAGATACAACTTCATTGGTCAGCACAATCACAGTGAGCGATTTGGAAGCGATGCTACCGATTTTGGAAAGCGGAATGCTTCCAAAAATGGAAGCCTGCGCGCGAGCGGTGCGAGGGGGAGTGCCACGAGCAACCGTTATTGATGGCAGGGTCCCTCATTGCTTGTTATTGGAAGTGTTCACAGACGAAGGAGCCGGAACCATGGTAGTTCCGGATGGGGGTAATAATGACTAATACGCAAGAAGGTCAATCGCGCTGGAAGAACGCGGTGATGGACACATATGGAACACCAAAGCTAGTCCTTGAACGTGGCGCAGGTGCGCGCGTTTGGGATGTCGATGGTCGTGAGTATGTCGATTTCCTAGGGGGAATCGCAGTGAATATTTTGGGTCATGCCCACCCAGCAATTATTGAGGCCGTCACAAAGCAAATGGGCATACTTGGCCACACTAGTAATTTTGCCGCGCACCGCCCGGGTCTTGAGTTGTCGGATAAATTGATGGAACTCGTTGGTCGCCCCGGCAAGATTTTCTATTGCAACTCAGGTGCTGAAGCCAACGAAACTGCAATCAAGATCGCCCGCCGCACAGGCAAGTCAAATATCGTGAGTCTGACTCATAGTTTCCATGGGCGCACGACGGGTTCACTTTCCTTGACGGGTCAGCCGTTAAAGTACGAACCTTTCCAACCGTTGCTTCCAGATGTTTCATTCGTTGAGCCAAATGACATTGTTGGTCTGCGGGCCGGAATGAACAATCAATCATCATCGCTTTGGATTGAACCAATTCAGGGTGAAGGCGGCGTTTTGCCACTTACCAAAGAGTTCATCCAGGAATCACGCAAAGTTTGTGATGAAACTGGCGCAATTTTTGTGGTGGATGAGGTCCAAACCGGAATTGCCCGCACAGGTAAATGGTTTGCATACGAGCACGCAGAAGTCGAGCCAGATATCTTGCTTTTGGCTAAAGGTCTAGGCGGCGGAATTCCAATCGGCGCATGTATCGCATTTGGTGAATACGGCGACCTAATGGGTCCCGGCACACACGGCTCTACTTTCGGTGGCAATCCTGTGTCATGTGCTGCGGCATTAGCGGTCCTTCGGGTTGTCGAAGAAGACGGTCTGATGGCACGCGCATTAGAAATCGAGAAAATAATTCGTGCCGCAATCACCAATGCCCCTGGCGTTGTAGATGTGCGTGGACAAGGAGCAATGCTTGGCATTGTGCTTGCCGGTAATTACGCAGTCGTAGTTGAAAATCGTGCCCGCGAACTTGGTCTGGTAACTAATGCACCAAATGCTTCGGTAATCCGACTAGTCCCACCGCTTG
>VFKC01000050.1 GCA_009885745.1 Actinomycetota bacterium | reverse complement strand
GTGTGGATTCTGCAGAAAAATTAGCCGCAATCCACCGTGCAGAGACTCGACTTCAGACAACAACAGCAGCAACTGCGGTAACTTTACACAGTTAATTTCGTAACCTCCAATTACGCTTAAAATCTTTTCTTGGCTTTAATGTTGGCGTCATGTCAGTTTGTGCGTAAAGATAAGAGCACAAGTATTTATTTTTTTCTGGGGGTTGAGATGACAAGTCGTCGAGCATTTATCGGTAGTTCATTTTTAGGTTTTCTCGGCGCATTAGTCCCTGGCAAGTCCTTTGGCTTGGTTACTGCCGCCAAGAAAACCAGGGTTTGCAAAATCAGCTCCATCCCAGTGAGTGGGGGAAAGATTGTAAAAACCACTCTTGGCGATTTGTTAGTAACTCAGCCTCGCAAAAACACCTTCCGGGCTTTCAGCGCTCGCTGCACTCATGAGGGTTGCACTGTTGGTTCTGGAAGAGCAGGGGCAAATGTTGTTTCCGGTGGGGTAGTTACTTGTAATTGCCACGGAGCAAAATTCAATGCCAATGACGGTAGGGCTGTTTCTGGTCCTGCTCGCAGTGCACTGAAAAAATATGTAGTTAGTAAAGACAAGACCTACCTTTACGTGTCATAGGTCGAGAAAAACCTTTACATTCTCGCAATCATCCAATTTGTTTTGGCACATGCTGATGTCTGATATTCGAGTTACTGAGAATCTTTCGGCACGGGAAATCTGGAAAAAGGCAACTGTACTTTTGTATTCAAAGTTATGAACGGTTGCGACCTGGCTCCCACAAAGTGTCGCCCAGTTCCTTATTGGCTACTCGGGACAAAATGAATAGTAAGTCGGATAGGCGATTCAGGTAAGTTGCGGCCAGAGTGCTTACTCCGCCGTGATACATGTCGATTGCCGCCCAAGTGCTGCGCTCTGCCCGACGAGTCACAGTGCGGGCTACATGTAAGTGAGCAGCGCTAAGTGTGCCACCAGGCAAGATGAATGAACGCAGGGGCTCGAGTTCCTCGTTGTACTTGTCGCAGGCTTTCTCAAGGCGCTCAACGTACTCTGGGGTGACTCGAAGCGGTTCATGTGCCGGATTATCAATCACAGGTGTGCAAAGGTCTGCACCGACGTCAAAAAGGTCATTTTGGATGCCTATCAGCAGTTCGGCGATGTCCTCGCGAAGCTGAGAACCTGCTATTGCTAGGCCAATTGACGAGTTTGCCTCATCAACATCGGCATACGCCTTAAGCCTAGGATCGTTCTTTCCGGTGCGACTCATGTCACCAAGATTGGTGGTGCCATCATCGCCGGTACGGGTATAAATGCGCGTCAAGTTGACCATGAGTTCCAGCCTAGGGGTAAGAACGGTATCCTGCTTAATCGTGGATGTTTTTCGTGTTCAAGGTGGCGCACGCCTCGTAGGTGAGGTGTGGGTTACTGGCGCGAAAAATAGTAGTTTGAAATTAATGGCTGTGGCTTTGCTCGCGCCAGGACGTTCAATAATTCACGCAGTGCCCAATATTTTAGATGTCACAATCATGGCGGAACTTTTGCGCCGGCTTGGTTGTGCCGTGGAATATTCTGCCGAAACCCAAACTGTAGTCATTGATGTGCCTGAAAAAATCTCTCATCGAGCCGACTACGACCTTGTCCGACGCATGCGTGCTTCGATAGCAGTCTTAGGTCCGCTTGTGGCTCGCACTGGTTCAGCCGATGTGGCTCTGCCTGGCGGCGATGCGATTGGTTCGCGTGGATTAGATATGCATATTGCTGGATTAGAAAGTATGGGTGCCGAAGTCACTAGCGAACATGGTTATCTTTTTGTCCATGCACCTGAATCTGGACTTCGTGCGACGCAACTTTATTTAGATTTCCCAAGTGTCGGGGCAACTGAAACTCTGCTGATGGCCGCGGTCACAGCAAACGGTGTTACAAAAATCGACAATGCCGCCCGGGAGCCTGAAATTATTGACATCTGCTTGATGTTGCAAGACATGGGTGCGCAAATTGAAGGCGTGGGTTCGTCTTTGCTCACAATCACTGGAGTCAAGTCACTTAATCCAGTCGAACATACAACTGTTTCTGATCGAATTGTTGCTGGCTCATGGGCAGTGGCAGCAGTTATGACCCAAGGCGATATCACCATTCACAATGCACGGATGGAGCATCTGAGTATTGCGCTAGAAAAGCTCACTGCAGCTGGCGCAAAAATTGAGCCGACTGATGATGGATTTAGAGTCTCAATGGATAGCCGACCAAAGTCAACAGACATCGTGACACTTCCGTATCCAGGGTTCCCAACTGATCTGCAACCTCAGTTCATCGCGCTTAACGCAATCGCAGATGGCGCTTGCATGGTTACCGAAAATCTCTTTGAGGGACGCTTTCGATTTGTCCAGGAACTGAGTCGGTTGGGTGCTGATGTTCGCACTGACGGTCATCATGCTTTAGTGCGAGGTAAGCAAAAACTTTCTGGTGCACCCGTAGAAGCAACTGACATTCGCGCAGGAGTTGGTCTGGTTCTTGCCGGGTTAGTCGCTCAGGGCGAGACTTTGGTCCATTGCATTGATCACATTGATCGTGGCTACGTGAAGTTTGAGGAGCAGCTGCGCTCACTTGGAGCGATTATCGAGCGCGAGACGCTCCCGGACCTCGACTAAGAATCGCCCGAGCCACTTTTTCATCTTTAGGCCAAACCATAACTCGGGGACCGTCATTGGTGTTGGCCAGATTCGCCTTGATTCCGGCGTCAATTAAAGTGCGGCGAAGAACTTCGCCTTCAATAAATGTGTTGGGTGAGGCAATAGGTACGAGCAGACCGTATTCAGTGGCTTTACCAGGATTCGCTGGCTTGGCGATCAGTGATCCACCCCGTCGAAAACCCCACTTTAAAACAAGCACCATGATTCCAAGACCTAAGAATCCAATTAATGGACCAAAGATAAATGAATAAGCATTCCAAGTGGGCACTTGTTGATTCTCTCCTAATCGAGACCTAAGCGCATTCCTTAATTCTTAAAACAACCGCAAAGATGGGTCGGCAATCCCGCGTAAAGCATCGTAATCGATAACTAAACATTCAATTCCTCGGTCTTGAGCCAAGGTTTTAGCTTGCGGCTTTATTTCTTGGGCGGCAAAGATTCCGCGCACTGGTTTGAGTAAAGGATCTCGATTCAACAGCTCGAGGTAACGAGTTAGTTGCTCAACGCCATCAATATCTCCGCGTCGCTTAATTTCAATAGCAACGGTTGCACCTTTGTTATCTCTGCATAGGATGTCCACGGGTCCAATTGCAGTTGGAAATTCTCGGCGCACCAAAGTCCAGTCTGGACCAAATGTGTCAATGTGTTGAGCAAGTAGCTCTTGCAGATGCGACTCGACTCCATCCTTGATCAATCCAGGGTCAACGCCAAGTTCATGTGAGACATCATTGTGAACTTCGTGCAACGTGATGATGAGCTGTTCGCCTGCCTTGTTGGTAACTGTCCAGAGAACTTCACCAGATTCATTCTTGCTTTCATTTAGCGAACAAGGTGGGCTCATCCAATTTAGTGGCTTGTATGCGCGATCGTCGGCATGAATTGAAACACTGCCATCGGCCTTTACAAGTAGCAGACGGGTTGCCTCCGGCAGATGAGCACTGAGTTTGCCCACGTATTGAGCGGAGCAGGTGGAAATGACTAGGCGCATTCCAACACCGTATCGCCTAGTTGTTTGCCTCCTGAGATTGGGTTCAAACTCTTACACCGATACCGAGGAAGAATTGCGTACCCATTGCTTAGACTTAACTTATGAGCCGGCGAAATCGCAGAGAACCCAATCCTGAAATTGGTGAAATCAAGATTGGCGGGATTCGCAAGAGTGAAGAACTCAAAGATGGTGGCTGGATTGTTGTTCCAATCACTGGCTCCGCAGCGGTAAAAGATTATCGTTGCCCTGGTTGTGACATGACAATTATTCAAGGCACTCCACATGTAGTTGCTTGGCCAGATTACTTAACAGGCGGCGATGGTGCAGTAGACGAGCGAAGGCATTGGCACACGCAATGTTGGCGTCGCCGAACCAGGCAAACAGGTAAGAAGTAGTAGTGGCTGAAATAGTTTCAAATAGTGTGCTTCCCGCAAACCGCGAGGCAATTACTTTGCAGACTTCCGATGGGCTTGAGCTTGTGGGCGAGTTGGCTATGCCAATTGCGGGTGAACCAGTTGCAACTTTGTTGCTGTTACACCCAAATCCAATGGCCGAGGGCATGATGGACAGCCATCTTTTCCGAAAGGCTGCTTGGCGCCTTCCTGCGCTTAGCAACATCGCAATCTTGCGTTGGAACACCCGCGGTACTTGTAGTGCGGCTGGTCGTAGTCAAGGACAGTTTGATGAGGGCCGTGGCGAAGGACTGGACCTGATGGCCGCTTTAGCTTTTGCAAAGTCTCGAAACTTGCCAAATATCTGGCTGGTTGGCTGGTCTTTTGGTACAGATGTGTTGTTGATGCATGGCAATGTTGATCCTGTTCAAGGTGGTATTTTATTGAGTCCGCCTTTGAAATGGAGTAAACCAGAAGATTTGCAAAGTTGGGCGCAAACTGGCCGGCCACTGACGGCACTCGTTCCAGAGTTAGATGAGTTCTTAGTTCCAGAACAGGCCAGTGAACGTTTTGCAATAATTTCCCAGTGTGAAGTTGTAGCTATTCCAAACTGTAAACACTTGTGGGTTGGTGAGAAATATGTACGTGTTGCTTTGAGTGAGATTCTCAAGCGCGTATTACCCGATGCGTCAGCTTTAGATTGGACTT
>VFKC01000080.1 GCA_009885745.1 Actinomycetota bacterium | reverse complement strand
TTCGACGACACTGTGCGCGATTGAAACAATGTCGGTCACATCTGGACTTAGTTTGGCCAAGATTGGCGCAGGACTGGTCCATTCTTGGCGAACTGCACGAATGACATCCCCGGCTGAAACGGGGTTGCAGGCAAAGACCTGTCCCCTACTTTCCACATTCGGACAAGAGATGTTGACCTCAAGCCCAGCAATACCTGGCACATCACGCAATCTGATTGCTAATTCGCGGAACTCATCAACAGATCCGCCTGCGATGGACACAATTGTTGTCACATCATTTTGGGTCAGCCAAGACAAATCTTTTTCTAAGAACTGTTCGATGCCTGGACCCTGAAGGCCGATGGAGTTGAGCATTCCACTTGGTGTTTCGGCCATGCGTGGTGTTGCTCGACCTGAACGCGGATTCAACATGATGCTCTTAGTTACAACGGCGCCAAGTGTTGCCACATTGCCAAACTGGGCGAGCTCGCGCCCAGCCGCAGCACAACCTGAGGCAGTTAACGTTGGAGCGCCTAGTTCTAAGGAACCTAACGATGTGCGTAAATCAACCGAGGTACTCATTAGTGACCTCCTGGAACTGGCGCGCCAAAGACATCTGCGGGGATTGTGTCCACATCATCCCAGCGAACACGATCACCGCGGAAAACTGGGCCTTCGACACATGAGCGCACCATTTTGGTCACACCGTCATCATCAATGACCGGCAACACACAAGTCATACAAACACCGATGCCACAGGCCATGGATTCTTCAACTGCACATTGGCTAAATGCCCCATGTTCGGTTGCCATATCTGCCACTGCTTGCAGCATGCCCATCGGACCGCAGGCATACACAGCGCGAGCACCAGTGCGCGTAATGAGTTCGCCCAACACATCAGTGACTCGCCCGCGAATACCCGAGGAGCCATCATCTGTGGTGACCGTCACACCATCGGTTTCGCGCATCAAATCAAGGACTCCGAAAAGTTTGCTTTGGGTAGCAGCGCCAAGCACCACCTCAACATGACAGCCACGTTCTTTGAGTTGCTTGGCTAACATCTCCATCGGAGCCGCGCCATATCCACCAGCAACCAAAACACAGGAGATTGGTTGTCGCGGCAAAATAAACGGCTTACCTAAAGGTGCAACTATGTCGAGTACATCGCCAGGCTGAACTGTTGCTAGCCATTGAGTGCCTTGGCCGTGTGCGGCGAAGATAACTTCAATAGTTTCGTTGGCAGTTGCTTTGTGGATTGAAAAAGCACGACGCAAAAGCATGCCGCTACCAATTCCGCCAACTGCGATTGCCACAAAGTTTCCTGGCTCAACGAACTCTGCGATTGCTGGTGCTTCTAGAACCATGTGCAGATAATCACCGACTGGTTCAATCGATAAGATTGTGGAGTTTATTTGCGACGAGTTATTCATAAGTTAGACCCCTAACAATTCATTGAGATGCGCCAAATGTTCTTGAATTGACTTAACGGCAAGTGGGCCTGCCTTTAGCGACTTGATGCCTTCGACTGCGGCAATCAAACCTTGCACAGTTGTGATGCTGGCAGTACCGGTGAGTACAGCAGCAGTTCGGATTTCGTAACCATCTCGCCTAGCCCCTGTGCCATACGGAGTGTTGACCACAAGGTCAATGTCGCCAGCCATGATTGCCTCAACTGTTGTTGGGGCGCCACCTTCGAGTGGCCCTTCGAATTGCTTGCGCACAACAGAGCTTGTAATTCCATGACCGGCCAGGAATTGCGAAGTACCAGAGGTGGCAATGATCTTGAATCCAAGAGCCTCAAGCGCCTTGACTGGTTTAATGATTTGGTCCTTGTCACGATCAGCGACAGAAACAAAGACTGAACCTGATGTTGGTAGACCATCACGGTAGGCAGCCAGCTGAGACTTGGCGAATGCGGTTCCGAAATCATGATCGATTCCCATTACCTCGCCAGTGGACTTCATCTCTGGACCAAGAACCGTATCGACACCATGGAATCTTCCAAAAGGCAGCACGGCTTCCTTAACGCTGATTGCGCAACCTTCTGGTGCATCCGCGCCATCACCGGTGGCACGCAAGAATCCATCGGCACGCAATGTTGCGATGCTATCTCCCACTGCTAGTCGAGCTGCAGCTTTAGCCAATGAGATTCCAGTGGCCTTGGATACGAAAGGCACAGTGCGCGAAGCACGTGGATTGGCTTCGAGCACATACAACACGCCCTTAGCCAGTGCGTACTGAACGTTTAACAAACCTCGAACGCCAACACCCTTTGCAATACCTTCAGTTGAGGTGCGAATGTGTTTGATTTGCTCAGCGTTCAAAGTAAACGGTGGTAACGCGCACGCAGAGTCACCTGAATGAATACCGGCTTCTTCAATGTGTTCCATGACGCCGCCGAGATACAACTCGGTG
>VFKC01000007.1 GCA_009885745.1 Actinomycetota bacterium | reverse complement strand
AGATTTAGGCCGCAAAGTTGCTGGCGAAATTGAAGGGCCATACACCTGGTGGTCTTGGCGCGGGCAAGCTTTCGACAATGATGCTGGCTGGCGCATTGATTACCATTTGGCAACTGAGAAATTAGCCCAATATTGCACCGATGTTGTCGTCAATCGCGCTGATACCTACGCCGAACGCTGGAGCGATCACGCCCCAGTAACTGCGATATTTAACTTTTAGGTCGGACTAAGCGCTATTTGCTAGATCGACTTAATGCCTTGAGGATCTTCGGCGCAAAGAACCTCCGCCTGTATGCCGTGGTATCAACAATGTTAAGAATCTCGAGTTCAACAAGTTGTGCAATGACTTTATTGGCTCGAGGGTAGGAAATTCCGGTGCTCTCTGCGGCTTGCGCAACGGTAAATGTCGGATTAGAAATGGCGTAATCAATGAGCCTCTGTGCGCTCTCTGCACGTATGCCAGCTGCTACCAGTTGATCCTTGAGCTCGCCTTGAATTTCTGTGAGCGCCTGCATCAGTTCAGCCGTATTGTTGGCGGACTCCTCAATTCCTTGAGCAAAGAAGCGGATGTATGAATCCCAATCATTGTGTGTGCTTACTCGTAAGAGTGACTCAAAATACTTATCTCGACGTGCCTCAAACCACGGTGACACAAACAGAGTTGGCTCTGTGATTAATCCACCTTGCAGCAAATACAACACAACGAGTAGGCGACCGAGGCGCCCATTGCCATCCACAAAAGGATGCAGACATTCAAACTGATAGTGCAACATGGACGTAGCAACGACTGGGTCAATGTGCTGACTCAAGTCACTACCCATCCAGGCAACCAATTGATCCATGCCGGCTTGAAGTTGATCTCCGGGTGGGCTTGGCACAAAGCGCGCATTATCCAGCACAACCTGTAGCGGCGTTCCAGGTACATGTGAACCGATCATCACTTGCGTTTCCCGCAATCGACCGGCTTCATTCTCAAGTGCACTCTCGCGCAGCAGTTCGCCGTGCAATTCGCAGATCAAGTTCATGCTTAACCGGCGTCCGCTCATGACGGAGGCAAAGGCGTGACTAGCCATCGAGACATAGCGAAGCACTTCCGACATCGCATCATCTTGCGGATCGTCGGAACTTGCGGTGAGGACATCCTCAATGGGAGCGAAAGTTCCCTCCAGTGCCGAGGTGCTTTGGGCTTCACGGCGCAAGGTGGCATGCCGAAATACCCATCGGTTTGGTAGGTGAATCGCTGATCCCTCGAGAGCGGCCAGGGCAGCTCGTGCAGCAGAGATCTGGTTGAAGGTTTCGGCGCTGAGTGTGGGGGATGTGTTGGGCAAAGGCTTTGGAACAAAGGCTCTTGAGCGCCACTCTCCACCGGCTGGGTCACTACCGGAAATGTCGACAATGTAGCCGGGGGCGTATTCTTGGAAGGCTTTTAGGTCCACAATATAACTATAGTGCCGCTTTTGTTATATTTGGCAAGCAACAATATAACAAAGACCAGAAGCGGTGTTCTTGCCCTTTGGCAGGGTGAATGCCGCAAGGTGAATGCGGCATGTTGCTTGCCGAGTGCATGCAACAAAACGTTGCTTGGATTCACCAGATCCATTGCGCAATAGGTAACTCACTTGCCAAACTCGCAGTGCATTGACAGCACAACTCTAGGCACTCGTCCAACGGTAGACTCATATTGTGATTGCCTTGTTGCCGATTATTGGCACTGTTCTAGTTTTCATGATTGTCGGCGCATTTTTTGTGGCCGCGGAAACTGCGCTCATGACATTGCGCGACAGTCAGGTCCAGAAACTATCTGAAACCCACGGTCGACGCGGTAAGCGCCTAGAAAAGCTAGTCAAGAATCCCAACCGCTTTTTAGCAGCAGGCCAGGTCGGGGTTACCTTTACCGGTTTTCTTTCCGCTGCTTACGGCGAAAAGCGTATTTCGCCAATAGTGGTTCCACGTCTTGAAGATTTAGGTCTTTCTGCACGAACAGCTGAGACGGTTTCATTTCTGCTGTCCACTCTGGTCGTCGCCTATTTATCTTTGGTCCTGGCTGAACTTGTGCCAAAGCGTTTGGGAATACAGCACGCTGAACGTTATTCATTGTTCTTGGCTGGCCCGATTGATGTGATAGCAAAGATATTCACTCCATTTATTGGATTTCTCTCAAAATCCACAAATGTGGTCGTGCGCATTCTTGGTGGAAGCCCTACTGCAGGCCGTGAACAAATTTCTGGTGAAGAATTACGTGGCATGGTTGCCGCTCATGAGGAACTCACCACGGCAGAACGCGAACTGATTGACGATGTATTTGAAGCAGGCAAGCGCGAAATCCGCGAGGTTATGATTCCGCGAACTGAAGTTGCATTTCTTGACGCGGACTTACCCGCATTCAAGGCAGCCAAAATTATTAGCGAACTACCCCATTCACGTTATCCAGTCAGTGATGGCTCACAAGACGAGATCCTTGGCTTTGTGCATGTGCGCGATATTTTGGCGCCAGACATTCGTGAACGTTCAATTCGGGTAGGTGACCTAGTACGCGAGATAGCTCGACTGCCCGGATCAAAGCGAGTCATCCCAGCATTGTCAGACATGCGCGCCGCTGGTGCCCACATGGCTATCGTCGTGGATGAATATGGCGGCACGGATGGCATCGTGACTCTTGAGGATCTTGTCGAAGAACTCATCGGTGACATCCGCGACGAATACGACACGGATGCATCCGAAGGCGTTATTCCGCCGAGTAAAGATGTTGTGGTTGATGGGCTACTAAATCTTGATGACTTTCATGATGAAACAGGTTTGGAACTTCCCGAAGGTCCCTACGACACAGTGGCTGGTTTCATGGCGGCTGGTTTGGGGCGCATGCCAGCAATCACCGATGAAATTGTTCACCAAAATGCGACTTTGACTGTGGTCGAGATGGATGCACTGCGCATTTCGCGCATCCGTGTTGTGCGCAATGACGTGCCAGACGATGAGAGAATAGGCGAATGACACCTCGGGTTTTATCAGGTATTCAACCGACTGCAGATAGTTTTCACATCGGTAATCACCTAGGGGCATTAACTAATTGGGTATCGATGCAAGATACCCACGAGTGCCTTTACTTCATCGCTGATATGCACGCCATCACGGTTGAACAAGACCCAGCACAGCTACGCGAACGCACGCTTTTATCTTTCGCTCAACTTTTAGCGTTGGGCATTGATTCAAAGAAATCCACAATTTTTGTGCAGAGCCAAGTTCCTGAACACGCGCAATTAATGTGGGTCTTGTCATGTCTGACTGGACTTGGTGAAGCCAATCGGATGACCCAGTTCAAAGACAAGGCAGCCAAAGGTGGCGCATCAAGTGCGAGCGTGGGGTTGCTAACTTACCCAATTTTGCAGGCTGCCGACATTTTGCTTTATCGCCCAAATGCCGTTCCAGTTGGTGAAGATCAGCGTCAACACCTTGAGCTAACTAGAGACCTAGCAATCCGGTTTAACGGTCGCTTTGGCCAAACATTAGTTGTTCCAGAGCCACACATCCTTAAGGCAACCGCGAAGATTATGGACCTACAGGATCCAACCGCAAAGATGAGTAAGTCATCGCCTGCCGGTTGTGTCAACTTACTTGATTCGCTGAAGGTGACAGAAAAAAAGATTAAGTCAGCTGTCACTGATTCGGATACGCAGATTAGTTTCGATGTCATCAACAAGCCTGGGGTTTCTAACTTGCTCACGATTTTGTCTGCGTACACCGGGACTGCTGTGCCCGAGTTAGTCGATTCTTTTGCTGGCCGAATGTACGGCGACCTTAAAAAAGAAGTTGCCGCTACAGTTCTAGAATTTGCCGAACCATTCCAAAATCGTGTCTTTGAGTTAATGGGCGATCGCGCCGAACTTGAATCGCTAATGGTTGATGGGGCAAATCGTGCTCGCGAAATTGCTGCTGCCACGGTCAAGGACGTCTACACAAAAATTGGATTTGCAATCTAGTGGCTTTCGATGTTGTTCTCTTTGACCTTGATGGAACTCTGACGGACTCAGGGTTAGGCGTCGCTAACGGTGTTTTGCACGCTTTGACGGCGATGGGTATTGAACATCCTGAGCCAGATGAGCTTCGCAAATATCTGGGCCCACCTTTGTGGACCTCGTTTAGTGATTTTGCTGGAGTGGCCAAAGAAGATTTGCCAGTCGCGGTGAAGCATTACCGCGAGTACTACAACGAAACTGGCGCTTACGAAAACTCGGTCTACGAAGGTATCCGAGAATTGTTGGTAGATTTAAATGCCGCCGGCACACGGGTGGCTGTTGCAACTTCAAAGGTTGATTATGCCGCGGTAAACATCTTGCGCCACTTTGAATTGGAACATCATTTTGAGGTTATTGCTGGCTCGGATGAAAGTGGAGCCTTGCGTGGAACTAAGGCGCTAGTTATTGCCCATGCGCTAAATGAATTACAGATGTCACCAGAAACTTCCATCGTCATGATTGGTGATCGCGAACATGACATCTTCGGCGCCCAAGAACATGGTTTACCAAGCATCGGCGTCACCTGGGGTTATGCCGGTGATGGGGAACTAGTTGCTGCTGCGGCAAGTCAAATAGTCACGACAGTTGGCGAACTTGCTGGAGCATTGCTTTAAACCAAAACAAGAGATTTTCTAGCGGGCTAAAGCATAGGAAATTACTGACTAAATCTTGCCGCGAATTAGTGCTTGTTTTACTTCAGCAATCGCATGGGTAATTTGAATTCCGCGTGGGCAAGCCTCGGTGCAGTTAAAGGTTGTGCGACAACGCCAGACACCTTCTTTGGAGTTCAGAATCTCAAGTCGAGTTGAGGCGCCAGTGTCTCGACTATCAAAGATGAATCGGTGTGCGCCAACAATTGCAGCCGGACCGAAGTACTGACCATCAGTCCAAAAGACCGGGCAACTTGTTGTGCAAGCAGCACACAGAATGCACTTTGTGGAATCATCAAAGCGCGCACGCTCTTCTTGAGTTTGCAGGCGCTCCTTAGTTGGCTCATGACCATTGGTGATCAGGAATGGCATAATCTCGCGGTAAGCAGCAAAGAATGGTTCCATGTTCACGATGAGGTCTTTTTCAAGGGGCAAACCCTTGATGGCTTCAACTGTGATTGGTTCCTTTGCATTCAAGTCCTTGATCAGAGTCTTGCAAGCAAGGCGATTAAGTCCATTGATGCGCATCGCATCTGAACCACAAACACCATGGGCACAAGAACGACGGAAGCTTAATGTGCCATCTTGATCCCACTTGATTGTGTGCAAAGCATCAAGAACACGATCGGTTGAGAACACATCAACTTGAAAATCTTGCCAGTACGGCTCTTCGGCCACATCTGGATCAAAGCGACGCACGCGCACTGTGATTGGGAATGCCTGTGGAATTGCCTCAGGAGTTGCCGGCTCAACATCGGCTGTGGCATTTGCAGCTGCAAGTGCATCAATGTTGGCTTCGAATGAAGTTTCAGTTGTATTTGTCATTAGTACTTGCGCTCCATCGGCTGGTAACGGGTCATCGTGACTGGCTTATAACCAAGGCGAACACCTTCTGCTTCGTCTAGGTAAGCCATGGTATGCACCATGAAGTTCTCGTCATCACGAGTTTGGAAATCTTCGCGTGCATGTCCTCCGCGAGATTCTTTACGCGCAAGTGCGCCAACAACTAGGACCTCAGCAAGATCAAGTAAGAAGCCAAGCTCGATTGCTTCTAACAAATCAGTGTTGTAACGAGCGCCCTTATCTTGGATGCTGACATTCGCGTAACGAACCTTCAGGTCACGCAAATCTTGCAAGGCGGTCCTTAGCGTTTCATCCGTGCGGTAAACCTGAGCGTTCATGTCCATGGTGTCTTGCATGGCCTTGCGGATAGGAGCAACGCGTTCAGTACCAGTGCTGTTCTTTAGATTCTCGACCATGTTCACAACTAGGTCTGCTGGTGAATCCGGCAAGTCAACATAGTCCGCAGTTGCCGCATACTCAGCCGCAGCAATTCCGGCACGACGACCAAATACGTTGATGTCTAGCAGGGAGTTAGTGCCAAGACGGTTAGCTCCGTGTACTGAAACACAAGCAACTTCGCCGGCCGCAAACAGACCAGGAACAACATTGGTGTTATCGCGAAGTACGCGAGTCTCAACATCAGTTGGCACGCCACCCATAGCGTAATGCGCGGTTGGAAATACTGGCACACGCTCGGTGATTGGATCCACACCAAGGTAAGTCCGCGAGAACTCAGTGATGTCTGGCAACTTGGATTCGATTTGCTCAGCAGGTAAGTGAGTGAGGTCTAGGTAAACGTAGTCCTTGTATGGACCAGCGCCACGACCTTCACGCACTTCTTGAACCATTGCCCGAGCAACCATGTCGCGCGGGGCAAGGTCCTTAATAGTAGGCGCATAACGCTCCATGAAGCGTTCACCCGAAGCGTTACGCAAGATGCCACCTTCGCCACGTGCACCTTCAGTAAGAAGCACACCAAGGCCAGCAAGGCCTGTTGGGTGGAACTGATAAAACTCCATGTCTTCAAGCGGAAGACCCTTGCGATAAACAATTCCCATGCCATCACCAGTAAGAGTGTGGGCATTGGAAGTAGTTTTGAAGACCTTGCCAAAACCACCAGTAGCAAGCACAACGCTCTTGGCCTGGAAAAGGTGAATCTCGCCAGTGGCAAGTTCATAGGCAACAACACCGGAAGTAATGGGATTACCATCAGCATCTTTGTTCAGCAAAAGATCTAAAACATAGAACTCGTTGTAAAACTCCACATTGTTCTTGATGCAGTTTTGGTACAAAGTCTGCAAAATCATGTGACCAGTGCGATCGGCAGCAAAACATGAACGACGCACTGCGGCTTCGCCATGGTTGCGCGTGTGACCGCCAAATCTGCGCTGGTCAATCTTGCCTTCAGGTGTTCTATTGAACGGCAATCCCATTTTTTCTAAATCGATTACCGCATCAATTGCTTCGCGACACATAATCTCGGCAGCATCTTGATCAACTAAGTAATCGCCGCCCTTAACTGTGTCGAATGTATGCCATTCCCAGTTGTCTTCTTCGACATTGGCTAGTGCTGCACACATTCCACCCTGAGCAGCACCGGTATGTGAGCGAGTTGGGTAGAGCTTGGTCAGAACAGCAGTACGACCACGTTGGCTCGACTCAAGAGCAGCGCGCATGCCGGCGCCACCGGCACCAACAATAATTACGTCGTACTTATGCGTTTGCATTTTGCTCCTTGTGAGCGATTAAGCGATCGATGGGTCGAAAGTGAAAATTACTAGCGTGCCAAGAAGCACGATGAAAATAACGGAGATGTACAACAGGGACTTGAGCCAAAGGCGAACGCGATCATTTTCGGCGTAGTCGTTGATGATTGTGCGCAGACCATTGCCGCCATGAAGCATGGCTAGCCACAATTGCGTCAGATCCCAGACTTGCCAGAATGGGCTAGCCCAACGACCAGCCACGAATGCAAAATTGATTCGTTGTACGCCACCATCAAGGATGTTCATGATGAAAAGGTGGCCAAGCACAAGGAACACCAAGATAATTCCGGAAATACGCATGAATAACCATGAATAAAGTTCATAGTTTGTGCGACCACTGCGCGCCGAACGCGGAGCTAATAAAGCCTCTGGGGTTCTACTCATGCTGCACTTCCAAACATTGCTTCAATGGTGTGGATTGTCATGTAGTAAGCGCCCGGAACCATCACGATGAGCCAGATGACAAGAATTGTCCAGAGCATGTGACGCTGATATTTCGGCCCCTTGCTCCAGAAATCGACCAAAATCAAACGAATTCCATTTAATGCGTGATACAAAACAGCAGCAACTAAGCCAACTTCCATGAAGTTAACTATTGGGGTCTTGTAGGTTTCGATAACCAAGTTGTACGAGTCAGCAGAAACGCGAACTAGTGCGGTATCAAGAACGTGAACAAACAGAAAGAAAAATACGGCAACGCCGGTAATGCGGTGGGCAACCCACGACCACATGCCTTCGCGACCCCGATAAAGGGTCCCTCTTGATGCCATGCCAGTGCCTTTCGACGATCTCTTAAGGATTTGTTACCTCAAGCGTAGTGGCGATTAGGCAATTCAGCCACGGCTAGAGCGCATTTTCGTTGCATTGTCAGCAAACTCACACCCATGCAAACTAATGACTAGCCATTTTTGATTGCACAGGCCTTGCCTATGTTTCCAAGGAGTAAATTTCTCCAGGTAAGTCCGCTTTTTTGTAGTTGTGCAGCGAAATACGACAAGATGAACAGGTGGCACATGTAGTTATTGTTGGTGGCGGTCCTGGTGGATATGAAGCGGCACTCGTTGCCAAACAACTCGGCGCCGAGGTAACCATCATCGAAGCCAATGGAATTGGCGGTTCAGCTGTCCTTACGGACGTGGTTCCAAGTAAGGCACTTGTCGCAGTAGCCGAAGCAGCCACAGATATTCGTGGAGCAGCAGTGCTAGGAGTGCACACAACAGAGGTCACTGTGGACTTGAGCGAAGTGAATGCTCGCTTAAAGAAATGGGCGGCTACTCAAAGTTCTGATATTTCAGCGCGACTTGTTGGCGTTGGTGTTCGCATAATTGCTGGCACTGGCCGCCTAACAAGTTCCTCAAGCGTTGAAGTGACAACGGGTGATGGGTCAACTGAAACCCTTACTGCTGATGCAATCTTGTTAGCCACTGGTGCTCGACCACGAGAGTTGCCATCTGCACTTCCTGACGGTGAACGCATTTTTAGTTGGGAGCAGTTGTATGACCTACAAGAGTTGCCCGAGAAGTTAATCGTTGTTGGTTCCGGTGTGACTGGCGCTGAGTTTGCTAGCGCCTATCTGGCTTTGGGTAGTGATGTTGTTCTTATCTCATCAAGAGACAAAGTTTTGCCAGGTGAAGATGTTGATGCTGCGGATGTCATTGAAAAAGTTTTCAACGATCGTGGAATGACCTTGCTAGAAAAGTCACGAGCGGTTGCAGTGCGTCGCACGGCTAACGGAGTAGAAGTTGAACTTGCTACGGGTGATTTGGTGCAAGGTTCGCATTGCTTAATGGCAGTTGGTTCATTGCCTAATACTCAAGATCTTGGTTTGCAGGCAGTGGGAGTGGAAACTTCTGAAACTGGTTTCATCACAGTGGACAAAGTAAGTCGAACAAATATCCGTGGCGTTTATGCAGCCGGCGACTGCACCGGTGTTTTGATGCTGGCCTCAGTAGCAGCAATGCAGGGACGAATCGCAATGTGGCATGCACTTGGCGATTCGGTAGCTCCGCTTAATTTGGACACTGCTTCGAGTAACGTTTTTACTGATCCAGAAATCGCCACAGTTGGAGTAAGCCAAGCAGACATTGATAGTGGTGCGGTTGAAGCAAACGCAGTGACTTTGCCGCTTGCCACAAATGCTCGAGCCAAAATGCAGGGAATTTCTGAAGGTTTTGTCAAACTATTTTCGTGGCCAGACACTGGAATTGTTGTCGGCGGAGTTGTTGTTGCACCTAAAGCAAGTGAATTAATTTTCTCCATCGCCTTGGCCGTTGAAAACCGTTTAACGGTTGATCAGATTGCACACACTTTCACTATTTATCCATCGCTCACTGGCTCAATAGCCGAAGCGGCCCTAAGGCTGCATAACACAACTAAATAGTTAGTCAGTTATTTCAAGTAACGCCGTGCCACTTATAACAGTGTCGCCAAGCACAGCGCTGATGCTGGCGATAACTCCAGCCTTGTGTGCATTTAACGGCTGTTCCATCTTCATCGCCTCAAGTACAACGACAAGTTCACCAACTGCTACCTCTTGGCCGATTTCAACAGCCACCTTCACAATTGTTCCTTGCATTGGGGCAACTACTGAGTCGCCTGAATCTCCAAGTTGAGTCTTGCCGGACTTCTTGCGACTTGATTTCTTGGCACCCTTAGCCTGCTGACCAATCGCGAGGTCTCCAGGCAGGACAACTTCAATTCGGCGGCCGTTAACTTCAATAGTAATTGGAGAACTCGAAGTTGTTGCCTCGATGTCAACAGATGTGCCCGAGTATGCCGGGATAACGTTCTTGAATTCAGTTTCAATCCAACGAGTGTGCACACTAAAAGGTGTTGTCGGTTCACTTGGCGCAAAAGCGGGATCGCGAACAACTTCACGGTGGAAAGTAAGTGCGGTTGCAATTCCATCAACTTCGAACTCATCAAGTGCGCGGCGTGAACGAGCCAGAGCTTCATCGCGCGTGCTTCCGGTGACAATTAATTTGGCAAGCAGCGAATCGAAATTTCCGCCAATTACATCGCCCTGGGAGAATCCAGCATCCACCCGAATACCAGGGCCGCTTGGGGTTTTCCAAGTAGATAGAACACCAGGTGCCGGTAAGAAGCCACGACCTGGATCTTCGCCGTTGATTCGGAATTCAATCGAGTGGCCGCGAATTTGCGGATCGTCATAGCCAATTTCTTCACCTTGCGCGATACGGAATTGTTCGCGGACTAAGTCAATGCCAGCAACCTCTTCAGTTACCGGATGTTCAACCTGGAGGCGAGTGTTGACCTCTAGGAACGAAATAGTTCCGTCTAGACCGATTAGGAACTCGCAAGTTCCTGCACCTACGTAGTTGGCTTCCTTCAAGATTGCCTTGCTCGAGGCATAAAGTTCTGTGACTTGAGCATCAGACAAGAAAGGTGCAGGTGCCTCTTCAACAAGTTTTTGATGACGACGCTGGAGCGAGCAATCGCGCGTTGAAACCACCACAACATTGCCATGAGTATCTGCAAGGCACTGAGTTTCAACGTGGCGCGGATTGTCTAGGTAGCGCTCAACAAAACATTCTCCGCGACCAAAGGCAGCGATAGCTTCGCGAACTGCTGAATCAAATAACTCGGGGATTTCTTCGAGATTGCGCGCAACCTTAAGGCCACGACCTCCACCACCAAAGGCAGCTTTGATTGCGATAGGCAGACCATGGGCCTTGGCAAATTCAACAACTTCTTGACCATCTTTAACTGGGTCAGGAGTTCCTTGAACTTGTGGGGCGCCAGCGCGAGCCGCGATGTGACGAGCCGAAACTTTGTCACCTAGGTCGCGGATTGCTTGTGGCGATGGCCCAATCCAAATTAATTTGGCGTCAATTACGGCTTGGGCAAAATCAGCATTCTCGGAAAGGAAACCATAGCCAGGATGAACGGCATCTGCGCCAGATTTTTTGGCAGCGTCAATAATCTTGTCGATTACTAAATAACTTTCAGCTGCGGTGCTTCCGCCAAGAGCAAATGCCTCATCCGCAACACGAACGTGGAGGGCATCGCGATCAGGCTCGGCATAGACTGCGATGCTCTTGATACCGGCATCTTTACAGGCGCGAGCAACGCGAATTGCAATTTCACCACGGTTGGCAATCAACACTGAAGTGATTTTCTTATTCGCGCTCACAAGTTCTCCTGTCGCAACTCTTATCGTGCAATTCTATTGGAAACGAGCCATACCAAGGCTGCATGCCGGCTACTGCCAGAGTGAAGTCCAGTCAATCCCGAGTTTGCTACTTAATTCGCGCATTAACACCATGGAAAGTCCGGCAACTGCAGGTGTATCGCCATCCATCTTTTGAATGAATGCAGCGCTGCGACCTTCATGAGTAAAACCACCAGCTACATGCATTGGTTCGTCACTTGCGACATATCGTTCAATCTCGAGGTCAGACACTTCAGCGAACTCGACAATGGCCCCTGCAGTTCCGGTTTGAGTTTGACCAGTTTTTAAATCGTGAACCCAGTGGCCGGTATGAAGGTAACCAGATTTGCCACGCATGTTTTGCCAACGCTGAATTGCCTCAACTGGGGTGCTTGGCTTGCCATAACTTTTACCTTCAAACTCGAGCATCGAGTCGGCGGCAATAACAAGTAAGTCTCGTGATTCGGTCACTGTGATGTTAGAGATAACCGCTTGTCCCTTTGCAGTGGCAAGCGCCACGACCAGTTCGCTTGTGCTAATAGGACCAAGTTGAATTGCAATCGCATCTTCATTTACGTCGCTGACTTGAACAAGCGGAGTGATTCCGCCGTCTTTAAGTAGGCGATAACGCGAGGTCGAGGCAGAGGCGAGCAGAACTAAGTGAGAAGTCATTAGCGTGCGAGAGCCGAATTTCGCCAGCCACTTAAGCCAGTAGGGCTAGGTGTGCGCATCTTGCGAGCGTTATCTTGCCAAGTTGATGTCGGGCGCGCTTTGGCAGCTTCCTTAGCAATGACGCTGGTCAAAACTGCAATCACCGCAGCCAACTCTTCGTCAGTTGGCTCGCCTTTAACTACGCGCAGGTCAAGACTCACAGCGGGATGTTCCCATGCTTCTTCGGTGGCATTGTCTGACGCTTACCCTTAAGGCTGCGAAGTGCGCGAGTGATAGCAACACGAGTTTCATTTGGCTGGATGACAGCATCGATGTAACCAAGGTCAGCAGCTTGATACGGGTTGGCCAAAGTGTCGTCATATTCCTGAACTAGGCGCGCGCGTTCAGCGACTGGATCACTAGCACCAGCAAGTTCTTTACGGTACAAAATGTTGACTGCGCCTTGAGCGCCCATCACGGCAATCTGCGCAGTTGGCCAAGCCAAGTTAATGTCTGCGCCAAGGTGCTTTGAGCCCATAACAAGGTAAGCGCCACCGTATGCCTTGCGAGTGATCACAGTAACTAGCGGGACTGATGCCTCTGAATAGGCGTACAAAAGTTTTGCTCCGCGGCGAATGATGCCTTGCCATTCTTGGTCAGTGCCGGGTAAGAATCCAGGCACATCAACAAATGTGACCACTGGAATGTTGAATGCATCGCAAGTGCGCATAAATCGAGCGGCCTTCTCGCTGCCATCAATATCTAAGGCGCCAGCAACCTGCATCGGTTGGTTAGCAATGATGCCTATGCTCTGGCCTTCGATACGGCCATAGCCCGTGATGATGTTTTGGGCGAACAGACCTTGAGTTTCCAAAAATTCGCCATCGTCAAGTACAGACTCAATAACCGTATGCATGTCATAAGGCTGATTGGGTGAATCAGGGATGAGGGTATCTAGTTCGCGATCTTCTTCGCTGATCTCAAGGTCAGCCTCAACATCATGCGAAGGCACTTCGTCAAGATTGTTGCTTGGCAAAAATGACAGGAGGTGCTTCACGTAATCAAAAGCATCTTCTTCATCATGAGCCATGTAGTGAGCAACACCAGATTTTGTGCTGTGCGTGCGAGCGCCACCTAGTTCTTCAAATTCCACATCTTCGCCAGTAACTGTCTTGATTACATCAGGACCGGTAATGAACATATGTGATGTTTTATCGACCATGACAATAAAGTCAGTTAGCGCTGGAGAATAAACCGCGCCACCTGCACTTGGGCCAAGCATCAATGAGATCTGCGGGATAACGCCAGATGAACGAGTGTTGCGCTTGAAAATTTCGCCATACAAGGCAAGCGATGCGACACCTTCTTGAATGCGTGCACCACCTGAATCGTTAATGCCAATCATCGGACAGCCGGTCTTCAGGGCAAGATCCATGACCTTGACGATTTTCTGTCCGAACACTTCGCCTAGCGATCCGCCAAAAACAGTGAAGTCCTGGGAGAACACGCAAACTGGACGGCCATCAATCGTGCCGTAGCCAGTGATGACCCCGTCTCCGTAAGGGCGGTTGGCATCCATCCCGAAGTTTGTTGAACGATGGCGAGTAAGGCCATCTAGTTCTTGGAAGGAACCTTCGTCAAGTAAATGCTCGATGCGCTCCATGGCCGTGAGCTTGCCCCGGGCATGCTGTTTTACCGCAGCGGTTTGGGCGCGTTCATCAGCTTGAGCGCGATGATTCTCTAAATCAGCTAATTTGCCCGCTGTTGTATGAATGTCGATGGAAATTTCACCCTTATCGGCGCTCACTGTTACCTCCGTTATGTTCCTTCGCCTACCCTAGCGATATGGATAGCAAACTTGGGGGAGCGCATCGGCGTGGGTTGCAACCTGCCAAAATCGTGCAGGAATTGCAGACTCTGGAAAATAACTGGGCAAAAGTGGAAATCTTTGATTCAGTAACCTCTACCAATGATGTGATTCTGGAGCACCTCAGCGATTTAGCGCTGTTCGATGGCTTAGTTGTCACAGTAGATGAGCAAACAAAAGGTAGGGGTCGACTCGAACGCGAATGGACGAGCCCTTGGGGTGCGGGCATTGCAATGAGCATTGCGTTAAGTAGAGAGAAGATCCAGATTCCAATCTCGACTGTTCCACTCTTTGCGGGACTGTGTGTAATTCAGTCATTAGAAAGCTTGGGCGCAGCGGCGCATCTCAAATGGCCAAATGACATCGTGACCTTTGACGAGCAAAAGGTCTTGCGCAAACTCGGTGGCATATTGGTGCAACTTCATCAAGATGTTTTGGTAGTTGGCATCGGTTTAAATGTTGACCTCGATGAAAGTGAATTGCCAACGCAGATGGCAAGTTCTTTAAGTCTGGCTGGATTCACAATTGAGCGCGAGAAATTAATAGCGCGGGTAATCTCGAATTTCTCTGAAATCACCAATGCCCAGAATCTGGGACTTGAGAATTGGATGGATCAGTATCGAGAGGCTTGCTGCACTCTCGGACAGGAACTTCGCATTAGCCAAATTGCCGGCGAGGCTCTACGAGGACGTGCGATTGCAGTTTCGAGTGATGGCGCATTGCAGATAGAAATAGATGGAGTAGTCCGCGACATATCAGTTGGAGATGTTGAACACGTGCGAGCAGCGGATGCTACAAATTCATCGGATTAGTTTGTTGAAGTATCTTCCGTAATGAGTTCGGGTACTTCAGGATGGGCTTTAAAAACCCACTTGCGATAACTCCAGAATCTAAAGATTGTCCCGAGCGGAAGTCCCACACCAAATTTGGCGATGTTTACCGACAATGTGCTGTCCTGGTTAAAGACGTAACTCGAGACCGCTACACAGATTGATGCGATTGCAAGAGCAACTGCGTTAAGCACAAAAAATATAAAATACTCTTGACGAAATGAACTGCGTGCGCGGTATCGGAAAGTCCAATAGCGATTTCCAAAATAAGCGACAAAAGTCGCAGTGACCCCAGAAATAATGTTTGCGGTTACTGGATGATCGCCAAGGATGCCATCGCCACCATTTAAAAGCAGATTAAATACTCCAAAATCCACAATAAAAGCAGCAAGCCCAATGATTCCGAACTTGCTGGCCTCAACGCGAAAGCGTTTTACTAGGCTAGAAATGTGCATTAGCCTAGAGTATCTCTAGTTGTTATGAGTACGTCCCCGTGGTGCGAACATTGGCTATTCTGCGGTAAATTCAAGGTAATTGATTTAGGTCTCGCGATTTTCGAAAGGTAAGTATCTGTGGCACAAAGAATTCTTATCGTTGAAGATGAGAAAGACATTGCTGAATTGATCAGTATGAGTCTTCGTGGTGCGGGCTATGAGACAGCAATTTGTTATGACGGTCTGAGCGCACTGGAATTCTTCCGTCGGGCAAAGCCAGATCTTTTGATGCTTGACTTGATGTTGCCTGGTCGCGACGGGATTGAAATTTGTCGCGCTATTAGGCTCGAAAGCGGTGTCCCAATTGTGATGCTTACCGCTCGAGGTGATTCGCAAGATATCGTCAATGGGCTTGAAGCCGGTGCTGACGACTATCTCATAAAGCCAGTGGTTGGTTCTGAACTTATCGCAAGAATCCGAGCGAGATTGCGCAAAATCGAGCCAACAGGAATCAAAGAAATAGAAATTGGCGACTTGGTTATTGACACTTCTGGTCACACCGTCAAACGTGGCGAAGAGGTCATTCCTTTGACCGTTTTAGAATTCAAGTTGCTAACCACATTGGCCAAGCGCCCATGGCAGGTCTTCACTCGTGAATCGCTTTTGCAAGAGGTCTGGGAATATCGTCACGCGGCTGATACTCGATTAGTGAACGTGCATGTTCAGCGACTTCGCGCAAAGGTCGAACATGATCCAGAAAATCCTGAAATTGTCATGACAGTTCGCGGCGTTGGGTACAAGGCCGGATCAAACTAGATCGTGGCCAACCTGCCCTTATTCCTGGCAAAGGCGTTAAACGTCTGGCGCAGAAATCTGCAATTGCGATTAGTGCTAATCACTCTTGGAGTTACCGCGATTGTCATTGGCATTGTCGGTGCGTTGCTACTCAATCAGGTTGTCGGCGGTCTGCTAGATGCCAAACAAAAGGCAGCTTCCATTGAGGCATCATCGGCGCAGCAGGAAATCCAGAATCTTCTTGATGCAACTGAGACTGGAGTTGGCGAACCTAATGTCACTCGCTTAGTTGACTCAGTCATTACTGCGTTAGCGATTAGAGCAGGAACGCCAGGAATATTTGACGCTTTATTTTTAAGTGATCCATCAATTAGTGGGGCACCACAACGAGGAACAAAGTTGGTCGCTGAGTCCTCAATCCCGTTATCTCTGCGCGAATCACTGCAACAAAATCGTAAGCAAGCTTGGGTATACGCAAAGATAACTTACGAGGATGGAACCCAAGTACCGGGAATTATTGTGGGTAACACAGTCAATGTTCCCAATGTTGGTCAATACGAACTTTTCTTATTATTCCCACTTGCCAACGAGCAGCATTCTGTAGACCTTGTCCGAAGAGGCGTAGCGGTAACCGGTTTGGCTTTATTGGTTGGGCTTGTGGTTTTGGCGATGTTTGTCACAGCTCGGGTCACAGAGCCTGTTCGTCGAGTGGCTGAGGTTGCCGAAGAATTCGCAGAGGGTGATCTGGGCAGCCGACTCAATGTGCATGGTGAAGATGACATGGCGCGGCTTGCCGGGTCCTTCAACAAGATGGCCGATAGTTTACAAAGCCAAATCACCCGTCTGGAGACACTCTCATTAGTGCAACAGCAGTTCGTATCTGATGTTTCTCACGAACTTCGTACGCCATTGACAACAGTTCGAATGGCTAGTGAATTGATCTATAACGCACGCAGCAAATTTGATCCAGAAACAGCGCGATGCGCTGAACTTTTACAGCGACAGGTTGAAAGATTTTTTCATCTCCTCAATGATTTGCTTGAGATTAGTCGTTTTGATGCAGGCGCGGGCGGCCTGGAAGCTTCCACTATTGATCTAGTCGCACTGACTCGAGACATCGTTGAAAATGATGCGCGAATTGCAACCGCTCATGAAACATATCTCTCGTTTGATTCAACTCAGACCTACGCCTTTATCGAGGGAGACTCGCGAAGAATCGGGCGTATCATTCGCAACCTTGTCGCGAATGCAATCGAACATTCCGAAGGTAAGCCCGTTGTGGTGAAGCTACGATCCAGCGATGAAGCAGTGTCTATAAGTGTGCGCGACAGTGGTCAGGGTTTGTCTGAAGAAGATCAAGAACGAGTTTTTGGCAGATTTTGGCGTGCCGATCCATCACGAGCTCGCACCTTGGGCGGAAGTGGTCTTGGCCTTTCTATCTCGATGGAAGATGCTCAATTGCATGGCGGGGATATCAAGGTCTGGGGTCGCCCAAACAAGGGTGCACAATTCGTCTTGACCCTGCCGCGAAGAGTTAATGCCCCGTACACGACTGCCCCGATTAAACCGAGTGATGTTGATGCGTAAATCAGTTTTGTTCATATTAATTGGCATATTTGCATTTACTGGTTGCGCCAACATTCCACAAAGTTCAAGAGTACAAATTGATGACACAGTTGCGACCGCACCTGACTCACAGCTAATCCGAGTCATTGCTAGACCGCCAGCGCGTGGGGCGAGCCCGGAAGAACTTGTTAAGAGTTTCTTTCAGGCTTGTGCGGATTCAAGTAATGGATATTCAATTGCCCGCCAATATCTCGCTAGGTCAATTGCGCAATCTTGGGATTCTGATGCGGGCATTGCAGTTTTTGACGAAACAAGATTGTCAGTGAGTAACGAAGTCGGCGGTGTTATTTTTTCTGCACCGTTGATTAGCTCGGCGAACGAGTCTGGTCATCTGGAAATAGCAGAGCCATCGGTACAGCTGCAAGAGTATTTTGGTTTGACCCAAAACGATGACGGTGAATGGAGAATCAGCCAACTTCGCGATGGAGTGTTCTTGACCCAAAGTGATGCTGTTCGGTCATTTCGCGGCTACCCGGTTTATTTTCTAGATCATCAGTTAAAAACTCTAATTCCAGATTCAATTTTGGTCGCTCAGGGTAATGCTGGGGCGGCTACCAAACTGATGGAAACATTGTTACTCGGTCCCAGAAGCATGTTGTCCAGCGTCCAAGCCAGTGCAATCCCGAGAGATACTGCGCTGACTTTTGGTGCGGTGCCGATTGTAAATGGCCTAGCCAAAGTCGATTTAACCTCAGATGTGCTTGGTGCTTCGGTCACGGCCCGTAAGGCTTTAGTCGCTCAAATTGTATCGACGTTAACATCTCTACCATTAGTTAATCGAGTTCGTATTACCGTTTCAGGTCAACAATTAACGACTCCAGGTTTTCCAGCGGAAATGTCTCGGGCTGATCTTGTTGACTTCCTGCCGCTAGATGCATCACAGGCAAATGTCTTGAATGTAGTTGTAGGCACAAGTGGAGTTAATTCTGATGCCGATCAAGGTGAAAAGAAAATTTGGACATTGGCACTTGCTGATGAAACAAGTATTGGAGAAGTTGCAAACTCTCTTTCAGGTGCGCACGTGTCTGCTGTTTCTGGTGATTCTAAAAAACTATTTATCGCCAATGAGAATACCCGCAGATTCAAGCTAATAGCCCGAGGTGAGTCATTATCAAGACCAACATGGGACTTAAAGAAAAATGTTTACGTGGCAGATTACGGTCGCGGAGTTGCGAGATATTCAGCAAATGGGAAATACCGTCAGGTATATGTTGCCTACAATAATGTGGGCGATGAAAGTCAGATTCGCAAAATTGCGATTGCCCCTGATGGGGTTCAGGTTGCATTAATCTTCACTTACGGTTCGCAAGATTTTATCGCTGCTGGAATGTTGGACTCGACTAATGGAGTGTCGCAGATTATCGGCATCCATCGCGTAGAACAGAGCATAAATACCGTGCGCGACATAGCGTGGCAATCTGAAAATAAACTAGTCGTGCTGGGCAGAATAGACACTGCTGTAGATCAATTGTTTACAGTTTCAACGGCAGATGGTTACACCGATTCCAAAGTTGTCCCTATTGGCGCCCAGCATCTTGCGGTCAATTCACGAGGGCTTGTGGTCCTTTCAATTGTCGATGGGACAAGTGAATATGTGATAACCAAAGAAGTAGGTGCATGGAAAAAGATTGCAGAAGGTCAAGCACCGTTCTTCACTCGTTAGACCCAACCTAAATTTTTCACCAGATTATTTTAATTTATTTACTTGGTTGAAGTGCAGTGTTGCAATGGCTAGATGTTAAACGACTTTGTAAATTTAATTTTCCCATCGACATGTTGTGGATGCAAAAAACTTGGTCACATTCTGTGCCCGTCATGTATAACTAAGTTGAGACCGCACGAAAGAAATACATTCGAGTATATTTCTACAGTTGCCTGTGCGGGTAATTACTCAGGATGGCTTCGCTCGGCGTTATTAGGGATAAAAGAAGGCGATGCCCGAGCAATGCCCGCGTTAGTTAAAGCGATGGCAGTAGCCTGGCAGATTTTGCCAGTCGCTAATCTTCCGGCAGCGATAGTCCCTATTCCAAGCGCAATCGAAAAAATACGAGTGCGCGGCTCAGACACTATTTTGAAGTTATCGCAAGGTTTACAAAGAGAGTTGCGCAATCTTGGCCACAGAGATGTCTCCATCAATCCAATACTGAAACTAAATAGAGTCGTGCAAGATCAAGTTGGACTTGACGCCATAAAAAGACAGCAGAATTTGCAAGATGCATTTAGTGCTACTGCGAGAATTTCTGGGACTGTAGTAATTCTTGATGATGTTGTTACAACTGGTTCAACACTTAACGAAGCGGCTAAAGCACTGAAAATCGCAGGTGCTCAAAAAGTTTTTGGGATTTCTATATGTGGATGAACCGAGAGGCATTAGCGTGTAGGTATGGCGCCCACCCGGGTCCGTGATTGCGTAGTAGGGCGACTCTTTGGAGTTGGTCTACTACAAGCCGATGCCAGCCGCAGGCTAAGCGGTCCACGTAAGGCGACTTTTGGTCGTTCGATCACGGTGCGGCTTAGAAGTAAGTCCTACCTTGCCGTTGGTCCAGATGGCCAACGATCCAAGAGAAGGTTATTAGTGGCGATTGACGCTGCGAGGACTTCTGTAGGCGATTGTGGGGTCGAAAATCAGGTCGGCTGGGTGGGCGTCATTAACTTTTTACCTAAAAATATCCCTGCTATGAAAGGAAATAAAAAATGACAACACCAGCAAATATCACATTCGGCGACAACGTACTTTCCATAGTTGTTCGCGGGCGTCATGCCAATGTGTCATCCAGATTCCGAGAACATGCAGTGGAAAAGGTGTCTAAAATAAACCGATTTGCAATGCCGTTTCGGCATGTAGATGTTGAAGTTTCTCACGAGGCAAATCCTCGTCAACACGATCGTGCATATGAAGTAGAACTCACCTGCAATGGAGAGGGACCAGTACTGCGAGCCGAAGCTCATGCCTCTGATAAATACACAGCTCTGGATTTGGCCTATGAACGACTTCAGGAACGTCTCCGTCGAATGCATGACAAAGCAAAGTCAGTAGAACATCGACGGATTCAACCAAAGCACGAAATAGTGGAATCCGTTCTTGACCAAGAGCAAGTTACTCCCGAGGTCGGCGACAATGTGGACGGCGACAATGTGGACGGCGAAATCGTCTTACTGAGTGGTCCGCTTGTAGTGCGAACAAAACAAATTGAAAGTTTGGCTATAACGGTTGAGCAAGCGGTAGAGGCAATGGAATTAGTCGGCCACGATTTTTATTTGTTTAGTAACGTTGACACGCAAAAATGCAGTGTGCTCTATCGACGTCGAGGCTATGACTTCGGTCTTATCGAGTTGGATGTTTCCAACGACTAGTTGTGTGAGTTCGTGGTCAATGGCATTTCACATTAATGGGCCACGAACTTAACATCTGCCGGCCTATCCTTAGAACATGACTGAAGAACAAAAATTCGAAGTTGTTAAGAGATTTGATGGCTATGAAGTACGCGAGTATGCCCAGTGCGTGTTAGCACAGGTAGCAGTGACTGGTGAATTTGAAAGTGCCGGTAGTCGAGGTTTTGGCCCATTAATTGCATTTATCAGTGGTCGAAATAATGCGGGCGCAAAAGTTGCGATGACTGCACCCGTGATTCAGCACCCTCGTGGTGACGAGCATGTGGTTAGTTTTGTTATGCCCAGCAACTATTCGCGAACCGATCTACCAGATCCATCAGATCAAAATGTTTCATTAAACGTGATACCCAGTGAGCTCGTCGCGGTTCATAGATTTTCTGGTCGTTGGACGAAGCAATCATATCTAGCCAAACTTGGGATACTTCTTGATGGTTTGAACAAAGATGGACTAGTTCAAGATGGTGAAGCAAGATTCGCAAGATTTGACCCACCATGGACGCCTTGGTTTTTGCGACGAAATGAAATCCAAGTCCCTGTTCGTTACTCCTGAATCAAACTGACTTTGGCACCCATCGACTTAATCGTCTTTGATGTGCGTTCCATCGCCTTTTTGAGTCTGGTCTTATTTGTGCTCACCCAACGACCTGTCTTTAATGCGCGATTGACATCAAGAACACGCACTGGGAAATTACGTGTGATGAGAGTCGGGGCATATTCCGCTTTAGTCACAATGAATCGATGGTTTGGTTGCTCGGTAAAGGTCCAGCGATTGATGACCCCTTCGTATTGCACAGATTCAGGGTCTGGCTGTGAAGCCACCAAATTTCCATGGCTGTAGGCAACCCACATCCGACCAATCTTTTGAATCGGCTCGACCGAGTGCGTGTGGTCTCCGTCAATAAGATCCACAAGTCCCGTTCTGGCAATTTTGTTTGCCAATAAGAGTTGATTGCTATTTGGGTAGTTGGCGTATTCACTACCCCAATGCATTTTTGCAATTACAACTTCAGCGCCCGCATCACGACAAGCCTTAGCCGCTTGAGCGACTTTTAAGAAACTTGTCTGGTTTGCCAGCCATTTGTGATCATTTGGGTAGGGGAATCCATTGAAGCCATATGTAAATGCAATGATTCCTACTTTTACCGGACCAGCAGAACTTTGTACGGTCATGATGAGTGGTTTCTTTGAGGCTGCTTCAGATTTGTATGTGCCAGTGTGTGCAATGCCGGCAGCATCTAGAAAATCAATCGTTCTTTTTACTCCAGCTTCGCCATCATCAAAAGAATGATTAGAAGTCTGATCGCACATGTCAAAGCCAAGTCGCTTTACGGCAGAAACGATTTGCGGTGGGGAGCGAAATACTGGATAGCCCGTATATTTCCCGCCCAACTTTGCAAGGGGAGTTTCTAGATGGCATAGCGCCAAATCAGATTTTTTAATGATTGAACCGACGCCCGAGAGTTGTGGAAAGAAATCCCAATTCCCATTTTTGCCATCAGTTCGCGCCTGGGTCCACATGCGCTCATGTAATAGCAGGTCTCCTGTGGTTACAACATTTAGCACTCGTGGAGACTTGATGGTCTTGACTGATGCTTGGGCTAGTTGTTGCGAGAAAACTGATGCCACCAGGACCGAAATTGAACACATCAAAAAGAATTTGCGCATACTCAAATTATCCTCACTTCGTTGGCATTCAATTGACACCTCGTAGTAGAACTAATATCCCATGAAACTGGCACAATTAAGTGTGCCTAATCGACTTTCTGACTCAACATCGCCCTACCTACTTCAACATGCCGATAACCCAGTTGATTGGTACCCATGGGGCCAAGAGGCTTTCGATGAGGCTAAGCGCAGAGATGTGCCAATTTTCCTAAGCGTTGGTTACAGTGCGTGTCACTGGTGTCATGTGATGGCACATGAAAGCTTTGAGAATGAAAATGTGGCTGCGTTATTGAACGCAGGTTTTGTAAATATAAAAGTTGATCGTGAAGAGTTACCTGCGGTTGATTCTCTTTATATGCAAGCAACCCAAGCCATGTCAGGTCATGGCGGTTGGCCTATGTCTGTGTGGTTGGACCATGAGCGCAAGCCTTGGTACGCGGGCACTTACTTTCCAGCAACCCCATCACATGGAATGCCATCTTTCACTCAAGTTGTCCTGGCACTTGGCGATACCTGGACAAATGAGCGAGAAAGAGTTGGTGACTCCGCAAATCGAATTATGCAGGCAATTGGCGAGCGTGGTGAGTTCGTAAACCGTGATGAGTTGCAGTTGGATAAGGATTCAGTTTTTGAATCACTTAGGTCAGCAGTCACTCAATTGGCCAATTCATTTGATCCAATCAACGGTGGATTTGGCGGTGCCCCAAAATTCCCGTCACCTATGGTGTTGGAATTCTTGATGCGCTTTGAGAGCTACTTGATGCTTAATGAGCAAGATAGCGATCTGCGAATAACTGAAATGTTGACTAAGACTTTTGAAAGAATGGCACGCGGTGGAATTTACGATCAACTCGATGGTGGATTTGCCAGGTACAGCGTGGATGATGGATGGCTTGTGCCACATTTTGAAAAGATGCTTTATGACAATGCCCAGTTGCTGAGCGCATACACAAGTTGGTATCGAATTTCTGGAAATCCTTTAGCAAAAAAAGTAATCGAAGAGACTGCTTCATTTTTGATTGAACAAATGCAAACACCAGAGGGTGGCTTTGCTTCAGCTTTGGATGCCGACAGTTTTGATGTAAAACATGACGAATCACGCGAAGGCGCCTTTTATGTTTGGACTATGTCTCAACTTGTGGAGACTCTTGGTGAACCTGATGGAAAATTTGCGGCAGAGTACTTCGCAGTAACTGTTGCAGGAAACTTCGAAGAGGGCACAAGCATCCTGACTCAATATCAGGATTCAAACGAATCTGAGCGCATTGAAAAGATTCGCAAAAAACTAATAGCGCAACGCAACCTTCGTGAGCGACCTGGTCGCGACGACAAGATTGTTGCATCATGGAATGGTTTGACGATACAAGCGTTGGTCCAAGCCGGCTCTCTTCTGAACCGCCAGGACTGGATTGAGTCTGCGGAACAAGCAGCTGATTTGTTGTTGTCAGTGCATCTTGGCGGGAATCCGGATCAACCAAATCGTCTAGTGCGAGTATCGCGCGATGGGGTAGCAGGGCATCACGCACCAGGGGTTTTGGAAGATCAGGCTAATGTTGCCAACGCATTTCTGGCCCTGGCTCAGGCCCAAGGAGACAAAACGTGGTTAGACCTAGCCGGGGTCTTATTGCACGACATACAAACTCACTTTGTCCAAGGACAGGGGCTTGTAGATACCGCCGATGATGCGCCAAGTGTCATTGAGGATCAAATTCATCGTCAAACAGATCCAACAGATAATGTGACTCCTTCAGGTTGGTCTGGTGCATCTCAGGCAGCGCTCACCTATGCGGCGCTTACTGGCGAAGTAGAAATGTTCGCATGGGCAGAAAAGTTGCTTGCGCGTCTTGTCCCAATAGTTCATGACCATCCGCGTTTTGCGGGCTGGGCTGCGGCAAATTTAGTTGCCTGGCTAGATGGTCCCCGGGAAATAGCGATTGCGGCCTCGACTGATTCGCCCATGGCCAATGAAATTCCTTGGGGTACCGCGCCAGGCTTTGTCTACTCGCTTGTTGATGAACTGCCCTTGAGTGAAGGGAGAAGTCGGGTTAACAACCTTGATACAGCGTATGTCTGTCGAAATTTTGTGTGCGAGGCGCCGACAACCGATTTAGAAGAATTAAAAAAATTGATTGGTAGCAAGAGAGTTATTAGTTAAATTCCAAAACGACGATTGCGAGCAGCGAATGCTCTGATTGATCTTAGAAAATCAATTTTTCTAAAGTTTGGCCAATAGGCTTCACAGAAATAAAATTCCGAATGTGCGCTCTGCCAAAGAAGAAAGCCACTGAGACGCTGCTCGCCCGAGGTGCGAATTACCAGATCTGGATCAGGTTGACCCTTCGTATAGAGGTGATCGGCTATGTGCTCAATCGTTAGCATCCCAGCAAGTTCATCTAGTGATGTTCCACTTGCTGAATGTTCTTTAAGTAACGACCGGACGGCATCTACTACTTCTTGTCTACCGCCGTAGCCGATGGCGGCATTAACCAAAATGCCCTGACAATCTTTGGTGTCTGTTTGTGCCTTGCGCAGAACATTTGCTGTATGTGTTGGGAGTAAATCAAGTGCACCGACAGGATGTATTTGCCATTTCTTTGTTGCTGCTAAATCTTCGATGGTGGTCTCAATAATTTTCAATAGCGCGGATAACTCTTTTGGCTCGCGGGCCAGATTATCTGTTGAAAGCAACCACAAAGTCACTACCTTGACGTTAATTTCTTCACACCAACCGAGGAATTCTTGAATCTTTGCACCACCTGCGCGATGCCCATGTGCGCTCGTTGAGCCAGACTCTGCAGCCCAGCGGCGATTGCCATCAAGAATGACGCCGACATGTTTTGGTACCTGATCTGCAGGTAGTCGCGCAGTGAGACGATGCCCGTATAAGTCGTAGGCAATTTCACCGACAAGACTTTTTATTCTGCTCACATATTCAGACTATCGCCCTGGGCAAGCACACACCTGATGGGGGAGAAATTTACTTTACAGCGAAAGCGATAGAGATAAATCATTAACCTGTTAGTCACAACTGAGTTCGGCGTGGCGGCTACAAAGCAAACAGGCGTGGGCGTAAGTTACAAAACAATAGGGCAGGTGCCAGTCCTGCCCGAGTTATAACTGAAACTTGGGGTGACCGCGTGGCACATCATGATGCACCGACGAGAACATTTGTCTTGGATACTAGTGTTTTACTTTCAGATCCTGGTGCACTTTTTAGATTTGATGAACACATAGTTGTTTTGCCGATTGTGGTGATCACGGAACTTGAAGCAAAGCGCACGCACCCCGAACTTGGCTACTTCGCTAGGTCTGCTTTGCGTGCGTTAGATGATTTACGAATTAAGCACGGTCAACTGAATGTGCCTATTCCGATTGGTGATGCCGGTGGCACATTGCACGTCGAACTCAATCACACTGATGTCGAAATCTTGCCGGCCGGTTTTCAACTAGGGGACAACGACACCAGAATTCTGGCCGTAGCTAGAAATCTTGCCACTGAAGGCCACGATGTGGTTTTAGTTTCCAAAGATTTGCCAATGCGGGTAAAGGCATCTGCTTTAGGACTTGAGGCGCAGGAATATCGTGCGGAAATAGTCCCTTCTAGCGGCTGGACGGGCTTAACCGAGTTGGAAGTTAGCGCGAGTGAAGTGGATGCGCTTTACGCAGATGAAGTCATTGATAGTTCTGCTGCACAAGAACTTCCATGTCACACGGGGGTAGTACTCGCTAGTGAACGTGGCAGTGCCCTTGCCCGAGTGACTCCTGATAAACGACTTCGCCTTATTCGTGGCGACCGCGAAGCTTTTGGATTGCGTGGGCGCAGTGCCGAGCAGCGAATCGCTCTTGACCTGTTGTTAGACAACGACATTGGCATCGTGTCTTTAGGTGGGCGGGCAGGAACAGGTAAGAGTGCACTGGCTTTGTGCGCTGGACTCGAGGCTGTAATGGAACGACAGCAGCATCGAAAGGTTGTAGTTTTCCGACCGTTGTATGCGGTGGGTGGTCAAGAACTTGGCTACTTGCCTGGTGGGGAAAACGAAAAAATGTCGCCATGGGCTCAAGCTGTTTTTGACACACTGTCCGCGGTTGTTTCTCCAGATGTGATTGACGAGATTGTCGATCGAGGAATAATTGAGATTTTGCCGCTTACTCACATTCGAGGACGATCATTGCATGACAGTTTCGTGATTGTTGATGAGGCTCAATCTCTTGAGCGCAATGTCTTGTTAACGGTGCTTTCGCGTATTGGTAAAGATTCCAGAGTTGTCCTAACCCATGATGTGGCTCAACGTGACAACCTTCGAGTCGGTCGACACGACGGAGTGGTTGCTGTAGTTGAGAAACTGAAAGGTCACCCGTTATTCGCGCACGTAACACTGACTAGATCTGAACGTTCACCAATTGCAGCACTGGTCACTGAGTTATTGGAAGAATTTCCTACTTAGAAAATCAGTTAAGCCGGTGGACCAACAGCAATGTTTAGAGTTACTGGTCTAAGCGTCTCAGCAAAGAAATCATTTCCTTTGTCATCAACAACGACGAAGGCTGGGAAATTTTCTACTTCAATCTTCCAAACAGCTTCCATGCCCAAATCCGCAAAATCTAAGACTTCAACTTTGCGGATGTTGTCTTTAGCCAGCCGAGCAGCAGGTCCGCCAATTGAACCAAGATAAAAACCGCCATGTTCTGCACATGCTGCTGTGACGGCTTTACTCCGGTTACCCTTTGCGAGCATCACCATTGAGGCACCTTCTTGTTGGAATCTGTCAACGTATGCATCCATGCGCCCTGCAGTCGTAGGTCCGAAGGAACCTGATGCATAACCTTTTGGAGTCTTGGCTGGACCTGCGTAATACACCGCGTGATTCTTGAAATATTCGGGCATTGGTTCGCCGCGGTCGAGCATTTCAAGAATGCGCGCATGGGCCAGATCGCGAGCAACAATGAGTGGACCGCTCAACATGATTCGTGTTTTCACTGGAAGTTGCGAGAGGGTTTTGCGAATTTCATCCATTGGTTGATTCAGATCAACATGAACCACGTTGTCGTCAAGGTGCTCGTCTGTTACCTCAGGCAAAAAGCGAGCAGGATCGCGTTCAAGCTGTTCGATGTACGCGCCAGTAGCATCTATTTTTACCAAAGCCTGGCGATCAGCAGAGCAAGAAACTGCGATTGCAATAGGACATGAAGCACCATGGCGCGGGAGTCGGATTACGCGCACATCGTGACAGAAATACTTACCACCAAATTGGGCGCCAATTCCAAAACCTTGGGTTAGTTTTAAAACTTCGGCTTCCATCTCTAGATCACGGAAACCGCTTCCTTCGATACCACCTTCTGTTGGCATCGAGTCGAGATATTTTGTGCTGGCATACTTGGCAACTTTGAGCGCATACTCGGCGCTTGTTCCGCCAACCACAATTGACAAGTGATATGGAGGACAGGCTGATGTGCCAATTTCGCGCAACTTCTCATCAAGAAACTTGATGAAACTAGCTTTATTTAGGACGGCCTTTGTTTCTTGGAAGAGGAAACTTTTGTTTGCGCTACCGCCGCCTTTCGCAATGAAAAGTAGTTCATAGCGGTTTTCATGTCCAGGTTTGGTATCAGAATAAATCTCAATTTGGGCAGGCAAGTTTGTCCCAGTATTTTTTTCTTCCCACATGGTTACTGGAGACATTTGGGAATATCGCAGATTGAGTTTTGTGAAGGCATCGAAAATTCCAGCGCTCAGATGTTCTTCGTCCATACCTGAGGTAAGGATTTGAGAGCCGCGCTTGGCGCTGATAATTGCGGTGCCGGTGTCTTGACACATGGGCAATACCCCGCCAGCTGCGATGTTGGCATTCTTCAGTAAATCTATTGCGACAAAGCGATCATTGGGTGATGCATCAGGATCATCAATAATCGCACGTAATTGAGTTAGATGACTTGTGCGCAGCATGTGTGAAATGTCGTGGATTGCCTCGTAGGCAACTAGCTTTAAGACTTCTGGATCAATTTGAAGAAAAGTCCTATCTCCTACTTGAGTAGTCGAGATGCCATCACTTGTAATCAGGCGCCATTCTGGATTGGCATCCTTGGTAGGCAACATGTCCTGATAGTGAAACTCCATACTTCTAGCCTATGCCCGAGAGCACGCTGTATCTGTGTTCGTGCGCAAGATGTGCGAACTCAAGGCAAGATAGAGCCATGGCTTCTGGTAAACCGCGCGGACGCGAAAATGCGCGCGACATGGTTTTATCAATGGGTGTGATGCTTGCCCTAGTCGCAGTTATCTTGATTGTCACTTACCGCCCCAAAAATCAGAGTGTGGAAATGGTTGATTACGCAGGCGCTGTTGCACTGGCAACTAGTCAATCGCAATTGCCAATTTTGGTCCCAGAAAAGTTGCCGAGTGGATCAGTGGTTACCAGAGCCCGCTTTGAATCTGAGTCATACGGCATGGCAGGAGATGTTCGCTGGTATCTGGGATTGAGAACAGGTAAGAATCAGTATCTTGCGCTTTGGCAGTCAAATGGCACGACCGGGCAAATTGTAAGAAGCGTTAATGGCAATGGCGTTTGCGCTGGCGTTGTTGTAATCGAGGGAGCTACCTGGAAAAAGTGTGAGCAGTCACGGCCATTAACTCGAGTTTTGTATCGCGTCTCAGGTGATGTGACATCCGTGGTTTATGGCACCACAAGCTGGCAAGCCCTAAAAAGTTTTGCAAACTCGCTGGTATCGGCGAAGAATTAAAAAATGGCAAAGTATTGTGTTACCTATGTCAGATGAAATCACCGACCTCTCCTATGAGCAGGCAAAACATCAACTTGATGAAGTAGTCGCCCAACTCGAAGATAAAGATTTACCTCTAGATGACATGGTCACACTCTGGGAAAAAGGTGAACGCCTAGCAACTGTTTGCGAAGAACGTTTGGCAGGGGCTCGGGCAAGGCTAGAGGCTGTTAAGCCAGACGCTCAAGGCGCTTAACTCTCTATCGCAGTAACGGAAATCTCACCATCAGCAACTCTGATAGTTAGCTTCTGGCCAGTAACCACAGATTTGACTGACTTAATGATGGCTCCTTGCGCATCGCGGGCAATGGAAAACCCTCGCTCTAAAGTGCCAAGTGGGGAAAGAGCCTTCAACGTGGCATTCAAACCCTTAAGTTGGGCTGATTCAAGTGTCATTTTATTGCGGATAATTTCCAAAATAATATTTCTACGACCATTGTTGTCGACAATTCGCTGATCAATAAGTTGAGTTGGATTTGCCAGTGCAGGTTTATTGAGAAGTAATTGGAGTTGTTGTTCCTTTTGAGTCAGCACTTGATTCAGAATCTGATTGATTCGCACACGCGAGTTTCTGATTTCAGAAATCTCTTGTAAAACATCCGGAACAATTTTGCGCGCAGCATCTGTAGGGGTCGAGGCGCGATAGTCGGCTACGTAGTCGATGATTGGCTTATCTTCTTCGTGCCCGATTGCTGAGACGATTGGTGTCTGGGCGCTGGCAACAACTCGAATCAGCGATTCATCGCTGAAGGCAAGAAGATCTTCGAATGATCCACCTCCACGAGATACCACGATCACATCAATGTCTTCGATCGCATCGAGTTCCCTGATGGCTTCGCTAACTTGGCGGACTGCATTAACTCCTTGAACGGCAACTTCGCGCACTTCAAAAATTACATCTGGCCATCTGCGTTTCGCATTTTTCATGACATCGTGCATCGCATCCGAATTCTTACCAACTACAAGACCTACTCTGCGTGGTAGGAACGGTAGTGGTTTCTTGCGGGCTTGATCAAAAAGACCTTCCGCACTCAACTGTTCTCGAAGCGCAACAAGCCGAGCCATGAGTTCGCCGACACCGACTGCTCTGATTTGGCGGACTTTGAATTGCATCGTGCCTTTGCGGGGCCACCAATCAGCCTTGACCTGTGCGATAACTCGTGAACCTTGTTCAATTTTTGGCACCACTGAATCAAGGATGCCGGGCGCGCTGTGAAGTTTGACAATGACCTCTGATTCCATGTCTTGCAGAGTTAAAAATGTCAGTCCACGACTTGGACTTACTTGGGTTAATTGACCTTCAACCCATATCTCGCCGAGTCGATCAATATAATTTCCCACCATTGCACTGACTTTTTGCACAGACAGGGCCACCGCAGGATCGCTGCCGGCTTTAAGGGGTTCGGAAATTGACATGTTTCTATTCTGCCGTGAAGCAAGAGCGTAATGCTTCGCCTACGATAGAGGGGTGAGTGAATTTTCTGGAAAAGTGCTTTTAGCTAAACCGCGCGGATACTGCGCTGGCGTAGACCGCGCTGTTGTGACGGTTGAGAAAGCCCTTGAGCATTACGGCGCTCCGGTTTATGTGCGCAAGCAGATTGTGCACAATGTCCATGTCGTTTCAGTACTGGAATCCAAAGGCGCAATTTTCGTAGAAGAAACCGACGAGATTCCACCAAATTCGGTTGTAGTTTTCAGCGCTCACGGTGTCTCACCTGCAGTTCATGCCGAAGCCGCCTCGCTAAATCTCAAGACTATTGATGCGACCTGTCCGCTAGTGACCAAAGTGCATGCTGAAGCGCGACGTTTCGCTCAAGATGATTATCAAATTTTGTTCATTGGTCATGAAGGTCACGAAGAAGTTGAAGGCACGATGGGCGAAGCCCCTGAGCACATGACTCTGGTAGAAAACCCACAAGATGTTGAAGATGTTGTTATTGACCCAAGTCGTCCAGTTGCTTGGCTTTCACAAACTACTTTGTCGGTCGATGAAACTCTTGAAACAGTAGATCGTCTTCGTGAACGTTTCCCGCAGTTGCTTGATCCACCGAGTGATGACATTTGTTATGCCACCCAAAATCGCCAAGTTTCAGTTAAAGAAATTTCAGCCAAATGTGAGTTGATGATTGTGGTGGGTTCAGCCAACTCTTCAAATACGGTTCGGTTGGTTGATGTCGCTCTTGAGTCTGGTTCCGATGCAGCATATCGAGTAGATAGTGCGGCTGAAATTAAAGAGGAATGGCTAGAAGGGGTTAAAACCGTTGGCTTAACAAGTGGGGCCTCAGTTCCTGAGATATTGGTTGACAGCGTTTTAGAGTGGTTGGCAGCCCGCAATTTCTCGGATGTTGAAGAAGTCACGACTGCTGAAGAGCACTTAATTTTCTCGTTACCACCTGAATTGCGCCGGGAAATTAAGGCTTCAGAAAGCGTCTAACAAATGTGACGACGATTGCGATAGCGGTCGCGCCCAGAATCCAATAGGCAAAATCAGCAAGGCTATTCACAATGTGTGCCGCTTCTTTGATTCGAAATGATCCAGAATCCTTTAGGGCAAGTTGGCCGACAGTTAAAACGGCAAAAAGCCAAGCAATAGCTGGACTCCAGACTGCCGCTAGAAAATCCCCTCGACGAACGACAAGCGAAGTGATGAACGCAAGAACAACCAAACCAACTGCAGAAAACTCTGAGATCTTATTGTCTGAGATCACATCTATTCCCATAATTAATGACATGGCAAAGAGGTTTAGGATTAAAACTCGCAAATAAGTAATGTCCAACTTGTTTGCAATTGCTGGTTCCACAGTTTCAATATTTTCAGTCACCTGCTTACGCTATCGCGACTTGAATGCAACTTGAGTGCCCGCGTGGGCAATGCGAGTCCCCAATAGGGCTACGATTGTGAGCCGTGGCCTTAACTATTGGAATTGTCGGACTCCCAAACGTCGGTAAGTCAACCATGTTCAATGCATTGACGAAAAATAATGTGCTAGCAGCAAATTATCCTTTCGCAACAATTGAACCAAACACTGGTGTGGTGGCTGTCCCAGATGCCAGATTGCCAGTACTTGCCGGAATCTTCGGGTCTGAACGAATTCTTCCTGCCACCGTTACTTTCGTGGACATCGCCGGAATCGTGCGTGGAGCAAGTGAAGGCGAAGGCCTTGGTAATAAGTTCCTAGCTAACATTCGAGAGTCCGACGCAATCTGTCAAGTGATTCGCGCGTTCAAAGATCCAGATGTCATCCATGTCGACGGTGAAGTTTCACCAAGTAGTGACATCGAGACGATTAATACTGAATTAATCCTGGCTGACATGCAGACTCTTGAAAAAGCAATCCCACGCCTAGCCAAGGAAGCCAGACAGGATAAGTCTCGCGCTGAAGTTTTAGCTACTGCAGAAAAGGCAGTGGAGATCCTAAATGCCGGTCAAACAATCTTTGCCTCTTCATTGGATGCCGAACCAATTCGTGAATTATTTTTGTTGACGGCCAAGCCTTTCATTTATGTTTTCAATCTGGACGATGACGAAATGGTAGATGAGGAACTCAAGGATTCACTCGGCGCGTTGGTGGCACCAGCTGAAGCAGTATTTCTAAATGCAAAACTTGAAGCGGATTTAGCGGAACTTGATGATGCTGAAGCCCTTGAATTGCTGCAGTCAGTGGGTCAACAAGAAAGTGGCATGGCTGTTCTTTCCCGCGTTGGATTTAGCACACTAGGACTGCAAACTTATTTGACTGCCGGTCCAAAAGAATCACGCGCTTGGACTATCGATAAAGGCGCAACAGCCCCACAGGCCGCTGGCGTAATTCACACTGACTTCCAGAAGGGTTTTATTAAAGCCGAAGTCGTTGGATTTGCAGATTTGGTTGAGGCTGGATCTATGGCAGAGGCCAAGGCTAAAGGGAAAGTTCGCATTGAAGGTAAAGAGTATGTAATGGCTGATGGGGATGTTGTTGAATTTAGGTTCAACGTTTAAAAGTCTAGATTGAGCAACTGATGCGAGTGAATCTGGCAAAGATGTAGTTGTGTGCGCGTTGGAAAGTATGCTTAAGAGAATTATTCCTACGATTGTCGAAGGTGTTCTGTAGTTTCCATGATTCGACAAATTCACAATTCGCCGCGAACTTATGCTTGGGGTTCAAAAACGT
>VFKC01000013.1 GCA_009885745.1 Actinomycetota bacterium | reverse complement strand
TGAATGATTCTGAGGGGAACCACTATGGGACGCCCATTATTGTCGATGATTTGTACCTGGGCGCCGTAATGCTCGCTGATGTTCTCAACGGTCAGCACCTCTGATGCTGGGCCGTTACTCACAACCTGACCTCGGGATAACAGCATGAGTCGATCTGGATACAGCCCAGAGACAGTGAGGTCATGCATTGTGGTGATAACAGCAATCTTTTTTTCGTTGCGTAGCCGATTTATAAGTTCGAGTACAGTCTGTTGGTACCCAATGTCTAGTGCAGTTGTAGGTTCATCAAGCAACAAAATTGGACTTTGTTGAGTTAGGGCCCGGGCAATCGCCACGCGTTGGCGCTCACCTCCTGAAAGAGAATCAAGGGTTCGATCTTTAAATGTTGCTAGCTCCAATTCTTGGAGAACGTTCTCGGTTGTTTCTATGTCATTTTGTGATTCAGATGCCAACAGATTGAGATGTGCAGTGCGACCGAGGAGAACGTAATCAAAGACGGACATTCCAGCAGGCATGATTGGGTCTTGGGCAACATAGGAAATCCAACAAGCCCGATCTCGCACCTTCATATTTGTTAAATCTCTACCGTCAATGAGTAAGGAACCCGTGCTCGACACGACACCAGCCAATGCCTTTAAGGCAGTTGATTTTCCGGCCCCATTTGGGCCAATGATGCACAACCATTGGCCAGTCGTGATTGTCAGAGAAAAATTGTCGACGATTCTCTTGCCTTCGAGATTCACCTGAAGTTTTTCCACGACTAGCGACGTCATGAAATGCCTCCAACGCGACGAGAGCCAAGGACGTAAAGGAAAAAAGGTGCGCCAATCAGCGCAGTGACTATGCCAATTGGGATTTCAGCAGGCGCCAATACTGTTCTTGCTACCAGATCTGCAAGGACTAAAAATACCCCGCCGAAGACTATGGAGAGTGGGAGCAAAATCCTGAAGCTATTGCCAACGAAAAGACGCAAAACGTGAGGCACAATTATTCCCACAAATCCGATAAGTCCGGTCACTGAGACTGCAGCTGCTGTGCCAAGTGATGCAGCAATAATCACTGTGGCTCGCACTCGCTCTACTGGTAGACCCATGGTTTGCGCTTCCTCGTCACCAACTCCGAAAACATCTAAGACGCGTCGGTAGCGATACAAAATTACTAGGCAAATGCAGATGTAAGGTGTGACCAGCCGAACATCTGTCCATCCTGTTGTGTTTAGCGTGCCCAAAACCCAGGAATAAACTTCACGAATCTTGTCATTGTGCTGTTGTTGAATAAGGGTTTGCAGTGCAGTTAAGAGATTTGCGACTGCCACACCCGCCAAAACGAGAGCGGTTGAAGATCGACCCGCTATTGCTGATCTCCCGAGTGTGTAAGTAAGGGCTACTGCTGTAATCGCACCCAAAAATGAACCGAATGGCACAAGAGACTGATTTGGATTTGAGCCTGAGACGATAATCAATGTTGCACCAAGCCCAGCACCTGCGGATACTCCTAATAAATAGGGATCTGCAAGTGGATTCCTGAACGTTCCTTGATAAGCGGCTCCAGCACTAGCGAGCATAGAGCCAACAATGAAAGCCAAGATCACTCTCGGGAGTCGCAGTTGCCAGATTATGACATCATTCGTGCCAATGCTTTGTTCGATAAACGGAATCCTCAAGTGCCAGGCAATGGATGTAAAGACATCTGAAGGGGCAATTCCGACAGCACCGATACACGTTGCTAACAAAATTGAAAGAATGACCGCGACAGCACATACCGCAATCAAGAACGGCGATACTCTCTTTGCTGTCGCGATCATTTCAATGGGCTCTAGTAGTTAGTCTTCAAAAAGAACTTGATGTCATAAACAATGCTTTGCAAAAGCAAAGCTGTTCTAGGGCCCCATCGTGAGGCAATGTCATCATCAAGAATGAAAGTGTGATTTCTCTTGATAGCAGCAAGGTTTATGAATCCCGGGCGAGCTTTTAATGTTGTGCGATTCTGGCCACAACATTTGGAATCCGCTAGGAAAATGAATGAAGGATTTTTAGAGATTATGTACTCACCAGAGAGCTGAGGGTAACCCCACTCTGCTCCATCGGCAGTGTCGGCTATGTTCACCAAACCGGTCATGGCGTATAGCTGGCCGATGAAAGTTGAAGAGGTGACTGAATAGTAAGTGTCATCAAGTTCATGATAGAAAGTAAGTCCAGTTGCCCGACTAGGGACACTTTGTAGAGCAAGTGAAATTTTCTTCTTCATGTTCCAGACAACCGCATTTGCAGATGTCGAACGCCCAGTTATTTTACCTAGTTGCACAATCTGTGAGTAACTGTCATTGATTGTTACTGCAGCGTCTTGCATCAGGACCTTCACGCCAGCATCACGCAAAGAACTGACTAAGTCGCCTGGATCGTAACTAACCACAACCAGGTCGGGATTGTAGTTTAGGATGCTTTCAATGTTCGGCGTGTAGCCAGAAAGAGAAGTTTTAGGCGCGCTTGCTGGGTAGTTCGATTGATTATCTACCGCCACAACCTTTGAACCCGAACCGATTGAGAAAAGAATCTCAGTGGCCGTGGGGGACAGGGAAATTATTCTTGTAGGTGATTTAGTGAATGTTAAATTTGCGCCGTAATTTGAAATAGTTACT
>VFKC01000065.1 GCA_009885745.1 Actinomycetota bacterium | reverse complement strand
CTGTTTATAGGCCGAGAGCAATCCCAAAAAATGCCGGAGGGGATGATGCTTGCATCAGTGAATTTTGGGTGTTTAGAAATATGCTTGGATTCGTACTTCAAGTCGTTTGGAGAGCGCATGAGTGCCTAATACCAGACGCAATCGCCCGATGATTCACTCAATTCGGCATGTTTCTGAATGCTATAGATTCAAGTCTTCTTTAGGCTGCAGGATTCTGAGGTCGATTAGGTCTAGCAAGGCTTGTGAGTCTCTAGATGTCACCTTACGAACGAAAAACATTGGAGAGTCTTTAATAAGTTCCCAGTCACTCTCGGTAAAGGTTTTTGACAGCGATGAATCAATGATGTGCAGATTTGCCAACTTTGAGGTACCGCGCCCTTGAAACTGCATAGGCCCCTTGTCGACTGTGGCGTTTCGAGCCGAACTGCTAGCGAGTAGGGAATGGAAGTATTTTTCGTCGGGTGCAAATGATGAAGAAAAAAACTTATCAATCTCTGGTGTGATGAACGACATTAATTCTGTCAACGTTTTTCGGGTGAACGAAATCCAACCACTACCATGAGCTGGAATCAGGGATTCTGGTCTTTGTTTCTTGGACCGAAGGATGCTTGTCCTTTCAAATAATCTTCTCACCACGATATTTGATTTACGTTTCCAGCCCAGAAAACTTTCCGCAGTTCCAAAGGGCGAATAATCCCAACAATGATAGTCACCAATTTGGGCCTTGTAGTGAAGGCTGCTTTTGTCTATTTCAAAGTAACGACAAAACTCAACGTCGTCATTAAGATTAAAAAAGTCGGATAAGTTCGTGATTGGCTTGATTGGGTAATCTAGACCCGAAAGTAAAACGATGCGGTCATTATCCTCACCTGGGTTCTGTAAAAACTTTACAAATATGTTTTTCATGGCTTCAACTAGGCTGAAGCCGGCCCAATTTACTGAGACACAATCAGCAAGCGTGACATTATCCGTTGCTAGTGAGCAGAAATCGGCGAAATTCTCGGATTTGGCATCAATGTGAAGGATTATGGGATTCGGAGACAAAACGCGTATGAGTCTCTTTACCATAGCAACATCTGCATGAACCAGAATTCCGAATGAAATCATAGATTCATCTTAGTACCACACGAATCAGCCAGCACCTAGCGTTCCAGTTTCAATTCTCGAAACACCGCAGACATGGCCTTTAACCAGGACTCCGATGTGAATTCACCTAGAAAGTAATTTCGCGCTTTAGTGGAGTACTCTTGTTGATTCATTTCGATCTTTTTAAGGCTTGCCCGGAGAACTGGCTCGGTAAGTTCATTGCAGATCACTCCCGCCTCAGATTTTAAAATCATATCGGCAACAGCATTGTTAGCGGTTGTTATAACTGGAAGTGCAGCGCTTAGAAACTCTGCGGCTGTTAGGCCGAATGGCTCTGACCACAAACTTGGAAAGATTGCACCCTGATAGCTTGAGAGTAGTGGTAGATATTCAGCATGCTCTAGTCGCCCAAGAAGTCGAATATTGGGCTTTTTATCAGTCAGGTCTTGAAGTCGCTTAAAATCTGGTCCGTCCCCAATGATGTCAAGCGAGTGAGTATTTGGCCAAAATTGTGCCAGATTCAAAAAACCTTTTTCTCTTGAAAGACGACCAGCAGTGACCCACTTTTCGCTGATACTGGGAGTTGACCAATCGTAAGTAGAATACGTATCCGGAATAAAGTTTGGAATTACCGTTGTGCGCGCTGGATCCGCTATACCTAGACTTTTAACCATTTGAGCGGACGTTTTGGACAAGGCAATGAACATATCTGGCCGACTTAACTCAGGACGTCTGGCTCTAGGAATTGTTTGACGTAAAGTTAAGGGAAGAGTAGCGAGCTTTGAGTCTCGGTAGCAGGCATGGATTAAGCCATTAAGAGCACCATTCGTTGGGCACTCAACGCAAATTCGCCCATCTCTGAATAACGTACCGTTCGCACATGAGTGTCGATAGTTGTGCAGGAAAGAGATGATTGGGCCGTGCCATTTGGTCATCCAATCGGTGCCAATATTTGGAAATAGATTGTGCAGAAGGACAACATCAGGATCAAAGGCCTTCAATTCTGCGATGGGATTCCAACCCCGCCCAGTAGGAACAGAAAGAGCAACTTTTAAAGCGTAAAACCTATCCGGTGTTAGATTGTCGGTTTCTTGAGATAGGAGTAGTACATCATGCCCTGCATCACGGAGGACCTTAACTTGACTCTCTACTACATTGTTTTCGCCACTTGCCTGCTGGCGTGAGTAGAAACTGTGGATCACAGCGATACGCAAGAGCCTCACCTTTGATCTGGTTTTCCGAGTAGTTGCTATGATAATAGTAGCTCTTAACAGTTAACGGCTTGTGCCAATGTTTGGTGAAAAGAAATGCAAACTTCAGTGAATAGGTATCAACAGGTGTTGATTCTTCAGCCATGTGTTCCAGCCTATAGGGTGCCGTTTTTTGCTCGACTTTCTGAACTTGGCAAAGTAAATGAGATTGATTACCTGATTTTTGCGGGTCAGCCAGAAGGCAATGATGCTTTGAGGGCGGATGTTCCTCAGAATAGTGATGTAGTGACTGTGCGAAGCAGACGTATCGGATTGGGCAATCGTGAATTTATTTGGTACCGCTTACCAGCACTATGGCGCCAAGCGGACCTCGTAATCGCTGAGCACACTATTCGCAACACAGCTGTCTACAAGTGGTGCTACGCCAGAAGGCCGCAACGTTTTGCTTTTTGGGGTCATGGTCGCACCTATACCAAGGTGAAGACTGGGCTAGAAGAATCCTTGAAGGCACGTTTACTTCGACGAGCTGATTGGTACTTTGCCTACACTTTGGGTGGCGCTCAAGCCGTTGGTGCATCAGGTTTTTCAAGAGACAACATCACTATTGTGCAAAACAGCACAGACACATCTCTGTTAGAGAAGTTGCGGGGGGAAGTGACGGATCGTGACGTTCGGGCTATGCGTGACGAACTAGGTCTGGACGCTGGAAGAGTCGCTGTATTTATTGGTGGACTCGATGAGAGTAAGCGCCTTGACTTTATTGTTGCGGCCGCTCAAAAGATTGCCGCAGCTCACCCGGATTTCAAAGTCGTTTTCTTTGGGGCAGGGTCACAGCAGCCTTATATTGAGGAACAGGCCCGACTCAAGGATTGTGTTGTATATGGTGGTCGTGCAGATGCTCAGATGCAGGCCGTTGTGTCGAAGATTGCGGACTTTATCGTCATGCCAGGTCGTGTCGGGTTGGTTGCGGTCGACTCGTTTGCGTTGGAGTTGCCAATGGTGACGACTCGTTGGCCATTGCATGCCCCCGAGTTCGAGTACTTGGAAGACGGTGTCAATGCCGTTGTAACTCGAGATGACATTGAGGATTATGCAGCAGCGATTATTGGTTTGCTTGAGCAACCAGAACAACTGCAGTCACTTAAATCTAACTGTGCAAAATCAGCCAAGGAGTACTCAATCGAAAACATGGCTAGGAACTTTCATCAGGGTGTTCTAGAGGCCCTTGCAATGCCATCCCGCAAGAAGTAGCAGGTTTGATTATGAGTGACGCTTTTGTGCATTTTCTAGGTATTGAGATACAGGCAACAACTCCACAACAAGCAGTGGAGATGGTTTTGTCATCGGAGTCCACCTCCGGGCGGGCCTTTCATCTCGCCAACTCGTTCACGATGGTGCTTGCGAGCGAGGAGCCTGCGCTGAGGGAAGTTCTCTGCGCTGACTTAGTGTTTTGCGATGGTGTCCCGTTAGCCCGAGCCTTAATGCGTAAGAATTCAAAAATGCAAAGCGTCCGCGGGCCTTCACTGATGAAGAATGTTCTTGCGCAAAGCGGCCCGAAAAACACGCACTTCTTTCTCGGGGGCTCGCCAGTGACTATCGATAAATTAGTCTCTAACGTGACCGAGGCTTATACGAATGCTGCAATTGTTGGCACTCATTCACCTGAATACTCAAATACTTGGTCAGACAAGATTGATGCCTGGGTTGACATGATTTCAGAGTCAAGAGCAACAATTGTTTGGATCGGACTAGGGACACCAAAGCAAGATTATGTCGTTCATGAAATCGCATCAAGGTTGAATGTGACAGTAATGGCTGTTGGTGCGGCATTTGACTTCATAGCTGGAACTCAACCAGAAGCCCCCAAGTTTCTTCAGGGTTCCGGATTTGAATGGGTATATCGACTTCTCAAGGAACCAAAACGCCTGTGGCGAAGGTACCTCATTGGCAATGTTCAATTCATCTGGCTGGTAATTAAGGAATCAAAAAGATAACTGATTTCCTCATGCTAACTAATAGTTAGTAAGCCCCGTACCCGCTGAGAATTACCTTGATTGTCTTTATAACAATTCCAATGTCCAGGCCTATTGACCAGCGGTGTACGTATTGCAGGTCAAGTTGAATTCGTTGATCCCAAGTTGTTTCCTTGCGACCATTGATCTGCCACAGCCCAGTAAGTCCCGGCTTGGTCAAGTGGCGTCGGTGATCTTCATCGCCAAGTAACTTCAGTTCCTCAACCAACAATGGTCGCGGACCAACAATCGACATCCTTCCGATTAGCACGCTGAATAATTGTGGTGTTTCATCGAGAGAGAACCGGCGTAAAAATTTTCCGAATCGAAAGATTCTTGGATCCGTTTTATACCTTTCGGTCATCTCTTCATCTGGAGTACCCAAGGTGTCTTGCCGCATTTTGTCTGCGCCAACGACCATGGTGCGGAACTTGGGAAATGGGAATCGCTTTCCCTCAAAGCCAATCCGATCTTGAGTGAAAAAGATTGGCCCGGGGCTGCTGATAAAGACACCTATGCCGATAAGAATCATGAAGGGAATTAATACGACTAGTCCAAAAATCGAAAGAGTAACATCGAAGATTTTTTTTTCTAGGCGTTCGCCCAGTGAAAGTGTCGGCTCATCCAGGTAGATCAGCGGCAAACTTTGATGATTTTCAAATTCCAGTCTCGGGCCAAAATTCTTTAAGAAAGTCGGCGTGATCATGATTTCCACTTCATCTTTATTGAAGTGCCACGAGAGCCTACTCAACATGTCAGCATCAGCCTCAGGGCTATCTTCAATAATTAAATATTTGATGTCACCTTCTGCAACGGCCTGGGAAATTGTGCGCAACCAGGTGTCTTGGGTATGTGATGAGGTCGCTTTATGAGCAGATATCCTGCCAACAACCGTCATCCCGAGATTGGGCTGATCTTTAATTCGAGAGGTAATCATTGATGTGTACTCACTTGAACCAATGACCAGTCCCGAGCGAGAGCGTTCTCCTTTCAGACGCTCACCACGAAGTCGGTTCTGTAACAACTTGCGCCCTAAGACGATAATAATTATTCCAAGCCACCAGCCCACAAAAAGATTTAATCGGGATGGGGTCATTTTGAAGACCAGTGAAAGGAAACAGAGAAAAAGAAAAGCT
>VFKC01000068.1 GCA_009885745.1 Actinomycetota bacterium | reverse complement strand
CCCGAAGTAACTAACTACGCCTAGCATTGTCGCATGTGTACAAGCATGCAAACACTAAGACCGCCGTACGTCGATGATGTAACGGATGAACAAATCCGCGCTGCTGCGCTGCAATACGTGCGGAAGGTGGCAGGCATGCGATCCCCGTCATCCCTTAACCGCGACGCCTTTGACACAGCAGTTGATGAGATTGCACAGGTCACCGCTCAACTTCTGAATGACCTCACTGTGAAGACAAACCGAAAAACCACGCCTAACAATTAGCCGAGATACCATTGCAACTAAAGTCTGTCATCCGTCGCTACTAAATCAAAGGGTCCCATAGAACCATGCGACATCAACTAGTCACGGATGGAGACTGCGGATTCTACCAAGCCTCTACTGCATGGTTGCTGCAACACTTCCCTGGTGACTGGGTAAACTCTCCAAGTCAATCAATGATATGTCCAACGTTTTGTGGACAGTTTATTTGACAGTTTATAAGCCTGAAAAGACTCGCCGGGAAAATTTTGCTCAATCGAAACTCTGCGCAAAAAACCAATCAAAAAGTGACGCCATTTATAAAGTCTTAATCGAACTAATTTGAGGCATCACGCGCGCGCACTAAGGCCGGGACGAAACTTTGATTCTGTCCAGCACGTCCATAACCCAAAGAGATTCGCGCAGACTCGGCAACCAGACTGATTCACCATTGATTCGTTTGCCCACCGCCTCAATCATCAAAGCGAACGGATCTACCGGTGCAAAGGTCTCTACATGGTCGCCAATTTGGATTGAGCTCGCTTCTTTCCACGACGTGAATGCCGGGCTCTGTGGAAATTCAATCTTTGCGCTTTGACCCAGAATCACCAGCGATTGTTTTTCTTCTTGTTCAAACGAAGTGAGCGCCGATACAGCAATCGAGTCATTTAGAGTGGCCCTCATCTGCGTGGTTAAATCGATACCTGTTGGGCCAAACTTTGCTGTCGAAGATTGAATCTCTAATTCTGCCCCTTTCGGAGCAAGTGCTGACCAAACGTGCGCTTGATATGGGCCAACGTCTAACAGGCTGCCACCACCCATTTCAGGATTGAGCCGATAGTTCTCGGTAAATGACGCCGGGAACGTGAAGGACGAGTCAATGTTCTGTAGCTGACCAATGTCGCCATTTCGGACAAGTTCAACCATCCGCTCAAAACGGGGATGCCAGCGAGTCCATACTGCCTCTACCAAAAGTCTGTCATTCGAAACAGCAGCATTCGACATAGCCTTGGCCTCGGCATAACTCGTTGCCAACGGCTTTTCACATAAAACATGCTTACCTGCGTTCAGGGACTTTATCGCCCATTCGAGATGCAAGTGATTTGCAAGCGAGATGTAGACCGCGTCAACCTCTGGATCTGAGATCAAATCTTCATACGTAGCATGAACTTTAGTCGGATTAAGCATCTGCGAACGCTTCGGATCACGACTTGCCACTGCAAAAAGTGACGCGTTATTTGCGGTTGCAACGGCAGGCACTAGTGCAGTGGAAGCAACCCAACTAGCGCCGAGAAAACCCCACCGAATTGTCATGACGAAAGAAGCTTAGGGGTAACTGGCATGCCATTATTCAAGGCTGATTCTTCGGCGGCTTGCATGATTGCGACTACGTTACGAGATTGCTTTGCTTCCACCGACATTGGAGTTCCGTCTTGTAGGAACTTCGCAAGTGATGCATGGAAAGAAAATGGTGTAATTGACACAAATGGAGTGACCTCGGAACTTCCATCAGCACGATTCAATGTGATGATGGCAGGTAAGTCAGCAACTGAATCTCCCGCTGAATAATCCCAGTTTCCAACAATGGCCCCCTTGGTTCCGAGCGCAAAGAATTTTGGTTTACGAGCAGCTGCTAAATCTGAGTTAACAAATGTCGCTTGAGTTCCGTCTGTGAAATTAATGGTTACTTGGGCATGATCTGCATTTGTAACGTGATCCCAAACCCGCTTTTGGTTAAGTCCAGAAACATGCGAGACCTCCAAAGGCAATATCGAAAGAATCTGGTCAATAAAATGACTCCCCCAGTCAAAAATTGCGCCGCCTGAGACTTGGGCATCCGAATGCCAATAAGAACAAGGCTTTGAATATCCACCGACAAAACTTTCGTAGTGGAATACCTCGCCGATTTCACCGGCGTCAATTAACTGCTTCATAGTTAGGAAATCAAGATCGTAGCGACGGTTTTGATAAACCACTAAAAGAAGGTCTGAATCTTTTGCTATTGCCAGCAATTCATCGCACTGCTCTGTAGTTAATGCCATCGGTTTTTCCAAAACAACATGGATGCCTTGAGAAAGTGCCTGCCTTGCCCAGTCGTAATGGCTGTTCGGCGGAGTGGAAACTACCACTAGATCTATCTCACCGAAATTGAGCATTTCGTTTGCATCAGAAAAAGTTTTTGCTTCTGGTGAAATGAGCAGTGCGGCTTCAAGGCGTTCAGT
>VFKC01000107.1 GCA_009885745.1 Actinomycetota bacterium | reverse complement strand
AATTGAAGGCGCCGCGAACGCAGATGGGCGCGGCCCGAGTATTTGGGACACCTTCAGCGCAACTCCAGGTTGCGTAGAAAATGGTGACACTGGATTAGTAGCCTGCGATCACTACCATCGTTTTGAAGAAGACATAGTGATTATGAAGTCTCTCGGGGTCAAGGCATATCGTTTTTCAATCTCTTGGACGCGACTTTTTCCCAATGGTGATGAAGTTCGAGAAGAACGTGGTTTCGCTTTCTACAACAGGTTGATTGATGCGTTGATAGAGGCAGGTATCGAACCAGTTGCCACTGTTTATCATTGGGATCTTCCCCAGCCTCTTGAAGATAAAGGCGGTTGGGCAAATCGGGATATAGTTCCCGTTTTTGCCGATTACGCAGCAGCATGTGCGCAGGCTTTCGGGGATCGAGTTAAAACCTGGATCACTATCAATGAGCCATGGTGTGTGACTTGGCTTGGATACAAAATTGGTATTCATGCCCCAGGAAGAAAAGATTTGAAGTCAGCCGTTGCTGCTGCTCACCACACTGCGATGGCTCATGCGAGTGCAACTCGGGCAATGAAACTAGTAGATCCAAATCTTGTAATTGGTATCACGGTAAACATGTCGAATTTCCGCGTTGATTCAGTTAACCCGGAAACTTTGGCTGCAGTTGATTTGGTTGATGCCCAGATGAACCGTTGGTGGATCGATGCATTGGTCTATGGCAAGTATCCAGAGAGCATCGCAAAAGCTTATGGCAGTATTTTCGATGAAATTGTTTTACCCGGTGACGAATTAGCGCTTCTTGCTGAACCAGACTTCCTCGGAATCAACTATTACAGCGATAGTTTTGTGGCGGATGCTAGAGAGCAAGATTCAATGTTGAGCGATGGTGGACTTTTCCCATTCGACTATCGAGTAAACATGGAAATGCCTGAATCCTATAAGGCAACTGTTACCGATATGGGCTGGCCTATTACTCCAGATGGTTTAGGAAATCTGGTCACCCGTGTTCATCGCGAATGGCCAATGATTCCTTACATCGTCATTACGGAGAACGGCTCTGCATACGATGATGCCCCAAATGGCCAAGGAATTGTCGAGGATGATCGACGAATTGATTATTTGCGCAAGCATCTTGTGTCTCTCGGTAACGCAATCAGCGCAGGGGTTCCGGTTAAAGGATATTTCGCTTGGTCCTTGTTGGACAATTTTGAGTGGTCCTTTGGGTATGAAAAGCGTTTTGGTCTAGTGCATGTAGATTTCAATACTCAAAAACGCACGCTAAAAAATAGCGCCTTGGAATATAAAAACATCATCGCTACTGGTGAAGTAAACGCTTAACTTAAGCGCGCAGCCCGCATTTATCGGCATTCCTGTAGCCCTTTGATTCAGCGCATGCCGAAGAATCCTTTTACAGGTATCGTCGACTACATGCCTAGCGAAATAAATCAAAAGATTACTGCGCTTGCTGACCGGGAGTTAAGTTCTCCTCATGTTTTGAGGTTAGATCCAAATCGGCCCGATTATGCAATAGTTCTGGCGATTCATCTGGCTGCGCTGGAGGCTAATGAAGGTGGGTACCGAGATCCGAACTCAGGTGCCTTTGTCTTTACCGCTGCGGCACTAGCTGATCGAGGGTATTGCTGTATGAGCGGATGTCGCCACTGCCCTTACTTAGGCTAAGAATTCTAGGCTTCTTATTTTCACTATGGCTTAAGTTTTCGGTTACAAACTAAGATGGCAATGTCTACCAATCTATTGGAGTTGTTTAACATGGTTAAAAGATTTTTTGGAATAGCCCTTTCAGGTCTATTAATCAGTGGCTGTGCGTTTAATACTGACCTAACTATTGGTACCGATGGTTCCGTTACAGGTACGGTTGGGTTTGCAATTCCCAAGTCAGTATTCCCAAAGGTCACTTCAGTAGAGCAATGGTCGGATATCTTGCGTCAAAATAATGTCACAAGTCCGACTCCTGATCCAACACCGACCGAGTCAGCAGTTGCGCCAGTTTGTCTACCAGGTGAGGATTTGCTAAAGAGTCAGTGGACATATGTGTGCGAATTTACTGGTCTTGATGTCAGCTTTTTAACAAGTGAAACTTTAAATTTCAGCAATATAAAATTTGCTCGATCTGGCAATAGCGTCACAATCTCAACCGGCACGACAAGTCCGTCATCGGGACTTCCAATTCCTGTTGACTCAATGGGCATAAAAGGACTTTCGCTGGCTGAATATAAGAGCAGCATTACAATTCCTGGAGTTTGTTCAACTGAGTCGACCTCTGGAGTAACTATTGAAGAGGGATTAGCACCAAACACCCAAAAGGTCTCTTTCGCCTCAGACACAGATTCGACCGAATCATTGTCAGTAACTTGTGTAATGGATTCGCTGGTGTCACCACCGACAGCAAGCGGTGTTACTTTGAGCATCATTCCAGGTGATGACAATAATGGGGCAGCTCCCGGTCAAATTATTTTGCGTGCCGAGGTAACCCCAGCCGAATCTGGGCGGGTCACATTTTTTGATGGTGAAACAAGTTTGGGCGACAGTAATGTCGAAGACGGCAAAGCGAGCTTGGTAGTTTCCAGTGAGAGCGGCAGTCATGAATTTAGAGCAGAGTTCGCCGCGACTGATTGGTGGAAACATGATTCCGGAGAAGTCCGTAGAACGATTTCACTTAAATCCTTCACGATCAAATCCAAGCCAGTAATTAAAGGATTTAACAAAATTGGAACTTTGGTGAAGGTAACAGGCGGAACTATTTCACCCAAGCCAGCCAAGATTAGTTATGTCTGGCTACGAAATGGACTACCGATTCAGGCAGCCACCAAGTCCACTTACAAAGTCACTTCTCGCGATCGTGGCAAACGACTGAGCGTTCAGCTGACCTTCAAAGGCACCGATACGCTGGCCAAATTCATAGTTTTGCCGGTTAAAACCAAGTAATTTCGGTTCCAAAAACGCTCGGCACAGGTGTCCAAAATGGCCTGAAAACTAGATTTTGCTGGCATTTTGGGGGTATGGGGAAATCCATAAGCCTTATAGGTTATGCTTTTACTACTTGAGTCAACCCGACTCAAGGTATCTGATGCTTCTAAGTGCAGGTGCAATAGGTTGGGTTAGCTGCAAAAAGAACTACTTATGGAGGAATAAAAATGGCTCGTGCCGTAGGAATTGACCTGGGAACCACCAACTCAGTGGTCGCAGTACTAGAAGGTGGCGAACCCACCGTAATCGCAAATGCAGAAGGCGCTCGGACTACTCCAAGTGTTGTCGCGTTCGCAAAGAATGGGGAGGTCCTCGTTGGTGAAGTTGCTAAGCGTCAAGCAGTGACAAACGTTGAACGTACGATTCGCTCCGTCAAGCGTCACATGGGCGACACCAAATGGTCAGTCGACATTGATGACAAGACATACAACCCGCAGGAAATTTCGGCGCGTATTTTGCAAAAACTAAAGCGTGATGCAGAGGCTTACCTCGGCGAAACTGTAACTGATGCAGTAATCACAGTTCCTGCTTACTTCAACGATGCACAACGTCAGGCGACAAAAGATGCTGGTCAGATTGCCGGACTAAATGTCTTGCGTATTGTCAACGAGCCAACAGCTGCAGCGTTGGCATATGGTTTGGATAAGGGCGAGCACGATCAAACAATTTTGGTATTCGACCTCGGTGGTGGAACCTTCGACGTATCACTGCTTGAAATCGGTGAAGGCATTGTTGAAGTTAAAGCCACCAGTGGCGATAACAATCTTGGTGGAGACGACTGGGATCAACGACTAGTTGATCACCTAGTCACCCAGTTCAAGAATGCTAATGGCATTGATTTGTCAGTTGACAAGGTTGCTTTGCAACGTCTTCGTGAGTCTGCTGAAAAAGCAAAGATTGAACTTTCGTCTTCGCAGTCTGCCGCAATCAACTTGCCATACATCACGGCCGGCGCTGCTGGGCCATTGCACCTTGATGAAACCATTACTCGTTCACAATTCCAGCAGTTAACTGCAGATCTGATTGAACGCACCAAGTCACCTTTCCTTTCAGTTATCAAGGATGCGGGTATCAAAGTTGGTGACATCGACCATGTTGTTTTGGTTGGTGGTTCCACTCGTATGCCGGCAGTAACTGACCTGGTTAAAGAACTTACTGGCGGTCGTGAACCTAATAAGGGTGTAAATCCTGATGAGGTTGTAGCCGTTGGTGCTGCGCTTCAGGCTGGTGTGCTTAAGGGTGAAGTTAAAGACGTCCTACTTCTAGATGTAACTCCACTATCACTTGGTATTGAAACTAAGGGTGGAGTTATGACCAGAATGATTGAGCGTAATACAACAATCCCTACAAAGCGTTCCGAAATCTTTACAACTGCCGAGGACAATCAGCCTTCTGTATTGATTCAGGTTTTCCAAGGTGAGCGAGAGATTGCTGCTTACAACAAAAAACTTGGAACATTCGAATTGACTGGTCTGCCACCTGCGCCACGCAGCGTGCCACAGGTTGAAGTTTCATTCGACATTGATGCCAACGGTATCGTGCATGTTTCAGCCAAAGATCTAGGCACTGGTAAAGAACAGTCAATGACTATCACTGGTGGTGGCGCACTTTCCAAAGAAGAAATCGATCGCATGATGAAGGATGCCGAAGCTCACGCAGATGAAGATCGTGTGCGTAAAGAAGAGGCAGAAGTTCGCAACCAAGCCGAGACTCTTATCTTCCAGACAGAGAAGTTCCTGACTGAAAGTGCGGACAAGATTCCAGCGGATGCAAAGGCAAATGTTGATGAGCCACTGGCAACCCTGAAAAAGGCTCTTGAAGGCGAAGACATCGAAGCAATCAAGGCGGCAGTCGAGCAAGTTGCGACTGCAAGTCAAGCACTAGGAACAGCTTTGTACGAGAGTGCACAAAGTGAAGCCAGTGAAGAAGCGCCTGCTGAAGATGATGTGGTGGACGCTGAAATCGTGGAAGAGAACGAAAACAAGTGAGCGAAACTCCAGCATCAGAATCAGAGGGTTTAGAGACCCTTACAGATACTGAACAAGATGCCGAATCTCCTCGTCAGGAAACTGACGAGGAGGTTTCAGCGGGTACTGATCCGATCGATCCGATCGATCCGATCGATCCGATCGATCCGGTTGTCGAATTGACTGCAGATTTACAGCGTTTACAAGCGGAATTTGCCAACTATCGCAAGCGGGTAGAGCGAGATCGGGAACTTGTTCGCGAGCAGGTAATTGCTAATACTCTCATCGAGTTACTACCGGTTCTCGATGACATTGGTCGCGCCAGAACTCATGATGAACTCGAAGGTGCTTTCAAAAGTGTCGGTGAGTCACTTGAGTCCACTGTTAGTCGCCTAGGCCTTAAGCAATTCGGCGAGGCTGGGGATGCATTTGACCCAACTCGCCACGAAGCTATTTCGCATGAGTTAAGTACCGATGTTGAAGTTGCAACTTGCGCGAACATATT